>CAZTTI010000517.1:0-2998 GCA_964615925.1 uncultured Solibacteraceae bacterium | reverse complement strand
ATTCTGGAGGTGTTGCGGCAATGTCGGAGGCACGAGCGAGCAGTGGTATTGTTTCCTCGAACCGAAGCGGCGTGGCCTGTTCGGTGGAAGGACGCCCACTCCGGAGCGCGCCCAGGCGCTCGTCGACGCGCTGGATCGACTCCGTCGAGTGTTCAGACACGATGGCCAAAACCTACGAGCGACTGGATCCGCGCCTCGTCGATTTCATCGAGCGGCAGCACGTATTTTTCGTGGCGACCGCGCCACTGGCGGGCGACGGCATCGTCAACCTCTCTCCCAAGGGGCTCGACACGCTCCGCGTGCTGGACGAGCGTACCGTCGCATATGCGGACCTCACCGGCAGCGGCGCGGAGACCATCGCCCACCTGAAGGAAAACGGCCGGCTGACGGTCATGTTCTGTGCGTTCGAAGGCCCGCCGAAGATCGTCCGTCTGCAGGGGCAGGGAGAGGTTCTCGAACCGGGTCACCCCGAATTCCAACCGATGCTCGCCTCCTTTCCCAAGATTCTGGGGATCCGCGCCATCATCCGTCTTCGCGCGACGCGCATTTCCGACTCGTGCGGCTATGCGGTCCCCGTCTTCGACTACCGGGGGGACCGGGACGCGTTGACCCAATGGACCGAGAAGAAGGGGCCGGAAGGGTTGGTTGATTACCGGGAGAGCCACAATCGGCGGAGCCTGGATGGCTTGCCGGCGCTCAAACGCACGCCGTGCGCCGAATGAGGTCCGCATGACCCACGTTCTCGAGCTTCTGGCAGGCGTTCTCGCCGTCATGACTCCGGTCCCGGCACAGGAATCACCCGAACTCTGGGAGCGCGTCGAGACCCTGTTCGACGCCGGTGAAGAATACCGGGTCGTCGAGCTGATGGCCGACGCCCCGGATCCCAGCGAGGTCGCGGCGAACTACCCCTCGGTCGTTCGATCCCTGTACTACTCGGGGAAGAACCTCCCGGCCGTCGTCTTCGTCGCGGGAAAGGGCATCGACTTCGGTCTCTCCCACGCTGTGGCCGCCGAACGTCGCGGGGACACGGAAACGGCCCGGAGATTTCGGGGCCGGGCCAAGGAACTGGCCTATAACCTCGCGTCGTTCACGTGGCCGGGGTGGGATGAGCCGGGTATCGATATCCGGAGCTCGGACCTCGCGGCCGGTTTCGCGGCAGCCCGGCTGAATCTGCGACTTGCCGACGAACTCGACCGCGGGCCCGAGCCCATGGCGAATGCGTATTTCATCCTCGGCGCCCATTCCCTGGCCGCCCGAGACTACGATGCCGCGGCTGCGCACTTCCGCCGCTTCGGAGAGATCGCCCGCGAGGCCGGCCTTGAAGAACTGGCTCTCCTCGCCGACGGTTACGGCCTGATCACCGACGCCGCGTCGCGTAGCGGAAACCCGGGTGGGTATGTGCTCGAACCGATTCGCGAGCGGTTCCGGGAGGCCCTGGATGATGGAGCGGGCTTCTGGATCGGCCAGTTGGACACGGCATGGAACGTGTTCGTGACCGGATGATGAGCGCGGCAGCGCGTTCCGGCCTCGCCGCCCTGATGACGGCCTTGCTCGGCGCGTGCGCACCTTCCGGGCCGCTCCTCGAGCGATTCGACGAGTCTCTTTCCGAGTGGTTCCCGCTCGGGCCGGTAGCCGTGGAATCCATGCACGGGATGCGGGACGGGGCCGACGTTCGTGCGACGGCTGTTGTCAGCGATGGGACGGATCGTGTGATGCTGATCATCGAGCTGCACCTCGACCCGCCCGCTCGTTTCGTTTCCGGGAGGCACCAGTCTGTCATCGACGGCGCTTCATTCGAAGGAGAAATCACTGCCGATTCGGTCGATTTCCTCGGAGGGCAGAGCACGGCGTCGTCGGTGGGCGGAATCTACCGGTTCGAAGGCCCGGGCGGAGCGCTTTACCGGGTCCGGATCCCAGTGACGGAACTCCGTGGCCAATGACGCTGGTCCTGGCGTTGACCATCGGTGCCAGAGTCGGCGCCAATCACTCGCAACGTGGAGCCGTCGTCACGAATCGATCCCCAGCTTACTGCTCGTTCTCTCGGTTCTCTTCCTCACCGCCCGTCCGTTTCGGTGCCCGCTTCACCAGATCGGCCGTCTGCAGTGCCGTCTTCAGCTGAGATCTCGACGAAATGAGTCACGTTGAAATCGAAATACCTCTCCCGGTGCAGTCGCAACACCGTTCCGACCTGCTCGACCGGCACCCGCTTCGGACTGGGTTGCTGCGTCCGCCGGTCGAAGAGTCCGTCATAACCGGGCTCGTCCCACCGGTGCAAGGTCGACCGGGGCAAGCTGTGACCTACCGAAACCACCTCCCTAACCGCCGCCGGCTCGCCGAGATTCAAAACACTTCGCCGGCATGAAGCGCGGATAGGAAATCCGTGACGGGAAGCACGTCGATGCCGCCGTCGAAACGAAGACGGCGACTTCCACGGTATACACCATAGAGACCACCGACGTGGACGCGGCCGGATGCCGCCAAGTCCCGCATGGCGCGATCCCAGGACCGATCCCATCGTTCGGCGGACTTTACCTCCACGCATACCACCGAAGGTTTCGCCCCCACCTGCCGTCTCCTGGTTTCAACAATGAAATCGATCTCCACGTTCGCGGCGGTGTGGTAATAAGCGAGGACGCGGCGTCTGGCGCTGGTTTCGTTGAAGACCCGCAGTTCGTGAAAGATGAGCGTTTCCAGGGCGAACCCCTGCCACGTGCGATCCAGGGGATCGGAGCCCAAGCCCGCGGCAAACCGCGCGACTCCTGGATCGAACCAGTAGAATTTGGGCCGCGCGCGCTCCCGGACCTTGAGGCCAGGCTTCCAAGCCGGAAGGAAATGACCGAGAAGCGTGTCGACCAGGATTTCAAAATACGCATCCACGCTCGCGCGTGGCACGGCCGCTTCGCGCGAGACGTTCGAGGCGTTCACGCTCTGTCCGTTAAGCTGTCCGGCGACGACCAGGAAACGCAGAAACGGTGGAACCTGACGGACGATACCCTCC
>CAZTTI010000516.1:0-5754 GCA_964615925.1 uncultured Solibacteraceae bacterium | reverse complement strand
CGGAGGACCTGCTGTTCGGCCGCGTGGGCCGCCCCGGCGAGGATACGGGTCTTCGTCGGCGTCGTGTATCCCTCGACGCGCCGGATACCGGACGTGTCGATGCCGAGCCGGCCGAAGTGGGCGAGAACGGCGTCGCCGGCTTCATCGGAGCCGACGAAGGCCAGGGGCAGCGGGTCGGCGCCGAGGGCGTGGAGGTTGGCCACGGTGTTGCCGGCGCCTCCCGGCACGATGTCGGTCGCGCGATGCGCGAGGATCAGGACCGGGGCCTCGCGGGAAACCCGCGCGATTTCGCCGTGGATGAAAACATCGGCGATGATGTCGCCCGCGACGACGATGCGCTTCTTCCGGAACCGCGAGATCACCTCGAACAAGTTTTCCGTATCCGCCATCATGAACCCAGAATCGTCTCCACGGCTTCGGCCAGCGTTCGGGCAACCTCGTCGGGGCCGGGTTCGCGGCCGCGGCGCTTTTCCTGTTCCATCGTTCCGTCCCCGGTCATGACCAGGATGGTTCGCGCTCCGGCGGCACGCCCGGCCGCCACGTCGGAATAACGATCCCCGACCATGAACGAGTTCTCGAGCGCGATGTTCAGTTCATCGCGGGCCCGTGTGAGCAATCCCGGGCGCGGCTTTCGGCATCCACAGCCTTCGTCGGGCCGGTGGGGGCAGACATAGGTCGCATCGAGGCGTCCTCCTTCCCGGGCGATCTCCCGTCGCAGCCGCTCGTGGACGCGTTCGACGGTCGACTCGGTGAAATAGCCCCGCCCGACTCCCGACTGGTTCGTGACGAGAACGACCAGGAAACCCGCCTCGTTCAACCGGCGAACGGCCGCTCCCGTCCAAGGGAAAACGACGAAGTCGGCCGGCCTGTACATATACCCGTTCTCTTCGGCCACCGTCCCGTCGCGGTCGAGGAACACGGCGCGCGCGGGCCCTTTCATCGGTCCAGCCCCCTGCCAGTCAGGCGGAGCGAGGCCGCCACCACTTCGTCCACGGTCACGGCCTCCATGCACCGGTGGTCGATGGGACACTCGCGGAGCATACACGGGCTGCACTCGACCGCGTGACGGACGACGCGTGTCCGGCGTCCGAGGGGACGCGTGACGTTCACGTCGGTGGAACCGAAGACCGCGACGGTGGGGGCGCCGAGCGCCGCGGCCACGTGCATGGGACCGGAGTCGTTGGTGAGGACCAGCGCCGAGCTTTCCAGCAGGCCCACCAGCTCTCCGAGGCTGGTCTGGCCGCAGAGGTTCGTGGCCTCTCCTCCCAACAACTCGAAAATCCGTTCTCCGATGTCGTGTTCGGCCGCCGAGCCGACGATCACCACGGCTTTGTCGAGCCGGTTCGCGAGTGTCTCCGCGGCCTGGGCGAACCGGTCCTCGAACCAGCGCTTGGCGGATCCGAACGCGGCTCCGGCGCTGAGCACGATGTAACCCCGTGCCGAATCGATGCCGTGTCGCGCGAGCACTTCGCCCGCCTGACGCCGTTCTTCCGCCGAGGCCTCGATGTCGATCGAAGGATGGTCGCCGGGACCCAGCACGGCATCGACGAGCCGCAGGTAGTACTCGGACTGATGGGCGTCGGGGTCGGGGACTTCCACACGGTGGTTCAGGAGCCATCGCCGATGGTCGGTCGCGTATCCAGCCCGACGAGGGACTCCTCCCGCGAAGGCGGTGAGGGCGCTCTCGAACGAATTCGGAAACAGGATCGCAAGATCGAAATCGCGCTCCCGCATCTCTCTCGCCGTCTGGATCCAACCGGTGGCTCCCGGCCGGGGCCGGATCCACACGTCGTCCACGAAGGGAGCGTGGTCGAACAGTCCGGCGACCCACGGCCGGACCAGCAACGTGATCCGCGCGCCGGGACATCGCTCCCGGACCGCTTTCATCGCCGGAACTCCGAGTACGGCATCCCCCACCCAGTTGGGGCCGCGAATGACGATCTTCTGTGGTCTCATGTTGCGATACGATCAGCGATGAGTGCGTGTAGATCGTTGAAAAATCGTATGTTAGCAGATATTCTGAGGAAATAGTACGCTCCGGGACCGAGGCGGATCGCGTCTTTCTCCGTGGTGATCTGCACATCCCCGCCGAGACGTTCGAGGTCCTTTTTCGCAAACCGGTGATGGTCGGGGAAGGCCCGCCGCTCGACGACCTCGACTCCCAACCGTTCCAGCGTTCGAAAGAATCTCTCGGGCTTGGCAATCCCCGCGAAGCCCGTGACCCGGCACCCGGCCAGGTGGTCGACAGGATAGAGTTCGCCATCCCGCACGAAGCCGTCGACGACGGTATCGACATCGAAGGCCGGGACCGGCGCGTCGACTTCCTCCCCAAGGTCCCCCAGCCCGCGCTGCACACACGCCGCAGTCGCCCGCCGAATCGCCGAACGCGGTTCCCGCCACCGGCCGGTGGGGAGCAGCGTGTCGGGGCCGGCCCACTCGGCGGGATCGATCGCCACCAGGTCGACGTCGCGATGGAGCTTTCGATGCTGGAAGCCGTCGTCCAGAAGGAACAAATCGCCGAGGCCTTCCTGCTCTGCGCGCCGGCCGGCGGCGTACCGGTCGTTCCCGACGACGACGGCCACGCCCGGAAGCCGGATGGCCATGAGCTGGGGTTCGTCGCCGGAAACGCTCCAGTCGACCTCGGGCCCCCGGCCGCGGCTGACTACGACCACGCCCCGGCTCCGGCGCCAATACCCGCGGGAGAGGATCACGGGGCGATGGCCCGCGTCCGAGAGGCGCCGGGCCAGTTCGATGACGAGGGGCGTCTTGCCCGTGCCGCCGATCGTGAGGTTCCCAACGCTGATGACGGGATGGTTCAGGCGGCGCACCCCCAGCACGCCCGAGTCGTAGAGTCGCGAGCGAAGCGCGACGGCGGCGCCGAAGACCCGGCTCACGCGGTCGTCCCGTTTCCGAAGATCGCCCGGAGCGTGCGGTCGGTCGCGCCGCGATGGGCATCCGCCACGCGTTTGGCGTTCGTGCCCAGCCTCCGCCGAAGCTCGGGATCCTCGAGAATCGCGGTGATTTGCGGCGCGAGCGCGGCGATGCCCGAAACCTCGACGGCCGCGTCCCCTTCCAGGAACATGCGGGCAACGTCCCGGAAGTTTTCCATGTGGGGCCCGAAAACGATCGGGCATTCGAACCGCGCCGGCTCCAGGATGTTGTGCCCTCCCCGCGGGACGAGAGTGCCTCCCATGAAGACCACGGCCGCGAAACCGAACACCCCGGACAACTCGCCGATCGAGTCGAGCAGAAGAACATCTCCCGACCATTCCGGGCGGTCGACGAGTTCCGATCGCCGAACGCAACGGAATCCCCGCTCGTCGATGAGGCGAAACACCGCGTCGAACCGTTCAGGCCTTCTCGGCGCGAGGAGGAGCCGGGCGCGGGGGACGGCGGTGCGGACCTGTCGGAACGCCTCGAGCAGCAGGGCTTCTTCGCCGTCAGCCGTGCTGGCCGCGACGATGAGGGGTTCGTTGTCGGCGTCATCCAGAACCCGGCCCAGCGATTCGGGTACGGACGGCGGTGTGGATGGGGCGTCGTATTTGAGGTTGCCGAGGACGACGACCCGGTCCGGCGGTGCTCCAAGTGTTCGGATGCGTTCGGCGTCGGCATCGGACTGCATGGCCAGCAACCGAAACCCGTCGAGGATCGGGGGGAGCCAGCGTTTCGCCAGCCCGTAACGTCCGAGCGACCGGTCGGAGATCCGGCCGTTCACCAGGAATACGGGAACGTTCTCCGCGCGGCAGATCCGGAGGAAGTTCGGCCAGATCTCGGTTTCGGCGATGATGACCATCTCGGGCCGGACCCGGGAGAGACATCGCCGGACCGCGCCGGGCAGATCGAACGGGAAATACGTGACCAGGTCGACGTCCCCGCGGCCGGTGGCCAGACCGCGGCCGGTCGGAGTCGTCGTCGAGAGGACCAGACGGCGATCCGGGAAGCGCTCGCGAATCCGAACCAGAAGCGGCTCGATCGCGCGGACTTCTCCGACCGAGACCGCATGGATCCAGATCGACCGGGCGCCGTCCACTCCGGCGCCGAATCCCAGACGCTCCGGGATCGTCGGCATGTACTTGCCGTAACGCGCCGCATAGAAGGGGACCAGAGCGACGAGTCCGACGGTAAGAACGATCGTGTAGATCGTGTACATCTGCCGGAGTATATGCATGTTTTGGGGCCGGCCGGAACGGCGGCTGCTCCGGCGCGTGGTAAAATGCAGCGTTTTTCTTGAACACGGACGCTCGTCGGCGAGGAGAGACGATGGGAATCAAAGTTGGGATCAACGGATTTGGCCGAATCGGCCGCAATTTCTACCGCGTGTGCCGGGGTGACGGCGACATCGAGATCGTGGCCGTCAACGATCTCACCGATCCGAAGACCCTCGCCCATCTGCTGAAATACGACTCCGTCCTCGGGAACCTCGGCGCGCGGGTCGAGACCACCAACGACGGCCTGTCGGTCGACGGGAAGGAGATCCGCGTCTTCAGCGACCGCGACCCGGCGTCGATCGCCTGGCCCGGCCTCGGCGTGGACGTGGTCGTCGAATCGACGGGGCGTTTCACCAATGCCGAAGATGCGGGCAAACACCTGCGGGGTTCGGTGAAGAAGGTCGTGATCTCCGCGCCGGCGAAGAACGAGGACATCACGATCTGCGTCGGGGTGAACGATGATCGATACGATGCCTCGAAGCACCACATTATCTCGAACGCGTCGTGCACGACCAACTGCCTGGCGCCGGTTGCGAAGGTGCTCGACGAGACGTTCGGTATCGAGCACGGCCTGATGACGACGGTGCATTCCTATACGAACGACCAGCACCTGCTCGATCTTCCGCACTCGGATCTGCGCCGGGCCCGCGCGGCCGCGTTGTCCATGATCCCGACGTCCACCGGCGCCGCGAAAGCGATCGGGCTCGTCTTACCGGCCCTGAAAGGCAAGCTCGACGGGATGGCCATCCGCGTCCCCACGCCCAACGTCTCGCTCGTCGACCTGACGGTGACGACGGCGAAGCCCGTGACGGCCGAGGCGGCCAACGACGCGTTCCGGAAGGCGGCCAACGGGCCGCTGGAGGGCGTGCTGGCCTATTCCGGCGAACCGCTGGTCTCGGTCGACTACCTGCGGAATCCTCACTCGTCGATCGTCGATAGTCTGCTGACGCGCAGTCTGGGGGACAAACTCCTGAAGGTCTTCTCCTGGTACGACAACGAGTGGGGTTTCTCGAGCCGCTTGCGCGACCTGATCAAGATCGTCGCGAAATAACCCGGCGTTGGGGAAGCGGAATATCTCCATGTCCAAGCTCTCTCTGTCCGACCTCGACCTGGCCGGCCGCCGGGTCTTCATGCGGGTTGATTTCAACGTGCCGATGGCCGACGGCCGGATCACCGACGACTCGCGCATCGTGGCGTCCATCCCATCGATCCGGTACGTGATCGAGGCCGGGGGAAAGTTGATCCTGGCGTCGCACATGGGCCGCCCGAAGGGAAGTCCCAAGCCGGAGTTCAGCCTGAAGCCCGTGTGCCAGCGGCTCGGCGAGATCCTGGGCTCCGACGTCGCCTTTGCCGAAGATTCGATCGGACCCGCGGCCGAACGGGCGGTGGCGGGTCTCGAAGCCGGGGAAGTCCTGCTTCTCGAGAACCTTCGGTTCCACAAGGAAGAAGAAGCCAACGACCCCGAGTTCGCGCGGGCGCTCGCGGCGCTTGCGGACGTCTTCGTCAACGACGCCTTCGGTGCCGCCCACCGCGCGCATGCGTCGAC
>CAZTTI010000515.1:0-5551 GCA_964615925.1 uncultured Solibacteraceae bacterium | reverse complement strand
GAAGGTGCATCTTGGGGGAGCCTGGGGGCGGGGAAGCTACGGTGAGGACTGTGGCGTCGAGGCTTTCAAGGCCATGATGAGGAGCGTTTGGACCGATGTGAATTTCGTCCAGCACGCGGGCGGGGGGGTGTTTTCCCCGGCGTGCCAGGATGCGGAGATCCTCGCGGGGGCCGGTCTCCTCGATACCGACCAGATTCATCCCGGCAATGACTCGATAAAGCCGTACCTGCGCTACGCGGCGGCGATGCAGCTCTTCGGAAAACCCACTTTTTTGTTGGGCCTCGGCGTTCCGGCGGCCCTTTCGCACTTCTCGCCGTACCTGCCGATCTTCGACCAGGCGCGCGTCCTGACCGTGAGGGACGGGGAGAGTGCCACGAGACTGACCGAAGCCGGAGTGAAGGTTCCGGCGCTTCGGTCGGCTGACCCCGCGTACCTGGGAGCCCGACGTCCCCGGCCTCGGGCCGCACGCGTGGCGCGAGGGGCCCGTCCAATCCTTGGAGTCGCCGTGAGGGGATTCGCTCCGCGCGCCGTCGAGGCGCTCGCGCGCCTCGACGGCGAGTTCGAGTTGCGGTTCTTTTCATTCGACGCTGAGGAGGGAGATGTGGCGCCGCACCGTGCGTATCGGGGTGTTGACGACCTTCCGGCGTTCGAAGACGCGGTCCTTCGGACCGACCTTCTGCTGACGTCGCGGTTCGACGCAGTCGTACTGGCCGCCCGGTGCGCGATGCCCTTTGTGGGCATCGGGGCGCCGGGAGGGAGCGTCGAGTGGGAGTGCGAGGCGCTGGGCCACCCGTTTTTCGTCGCGTTCGATCGACCCGCCGGTGAGATCGTCGACGCCGTGCGCGCCGCCTGGACCACGAGGGAAGAAACTTCGGAATCGTTGGGTCGTGCCGCCGAACGTCAGCGGGTGCGGGCACGGCGATCGGTCGACCTGACCGTCGCGGGATTCGACACGACGCGGGATCCGTGCCGCCGGCTGCCGGAAGGGAAGAGGCGGCTCGCCATCTGGGCCGCTCCCGACGATTTTTTTCCCGAAGTTCAGGGGGTCCTGGATACCTGGGACGAGTTCGACCTGCTGGTGTCGATCCATTCTCGCGCCCACCACCGGAACGTGGCCGAACGGTTGGCCGCCCCTCCACCGGGATTGATCCACTGGGACACGTTTCCCGTTTCACTCCGGAACCGGATCGAGGCGTCTTATACCAGCGTCGTCCTGTTTCATCCCGGGCTCGAGCCTCGATTGTCCGTTGCCGATGTCGCCGGGCACGTCCGTGCTCCCCGGAGCGGTCCGGCATGGGAGTTCCGGACGTGGACACACGACGCCGTCGAGTTCGATGCAGGAGCCGCGGTGTGACGACGGTTTCGCGACGCTACCGGGTCCGCGCGCCCATGGAGTTCGAAATCGAGGAGCGCGTGTTGTCCTCCGATCCCGCGCTCGACTATCGCGTCCGCGTGGATACCTGCGGCCTGTGCCGGAGCGACCTGCACTTCGCCCAGAGCTGGGCCCGCGATTGGGAAGACCTGGGACACGAGTTCGGCGGGACGATCGTTGCCAAACGGAAGGAAGGCGGACGGTTTGCCATCGGTGACCGCGTGGCCGTCCGGAACGCGGCTGCCTGCGGCGGGTGCCCGGCGTGCCGCGCGAACGCTCCTCGGGCGTGTTCGGCCCTCATCGTGAACAAACACGGGTTCAGCGACTACGCCGAGTGCGATGAGCGTTCGCTGGTCGACGCGCACGGGCTCGACGACGACCAACTCGCTCTGGTCGAGCCCGTCAACGTCGCCCTGGATCTGATTCACTCGGCCGGAGTGGAATCGAATCCAGACCTGCGTGTGGCCGTCCTCGGATCGGGGACGCTCGGGTTGATCACCGCTTTCCTTCTGGACCGGCGCTTCGGTCTGACCGATGTCGTCGTCCTCGCCCGGCAGGCCACCGTCCCCCAAGCGGCAGATCTGGGAATCCGTTACACGACGTTCGATGATGCCGCCGCCCCGGGCGGGTTCGAGAAGGCCCTCGGGGGCCGCCCCGGCGTCGTGCTGGTGACCTCTCCTCCGGTGACGTTGCCGCGGGCGATCGACCTCGTTGCTCCCGGGGGCCGGATCCTGACGGTGGGGCTGGACCGGGACGAGGGCTTGACGGCGTCGATCGACGTCCGGACCCTCATCTTCCGGCGCGCCCGGCTCGAGGGGGTCTTCGCCGTTCCGAACCTGTATTTCGAGGAGGCCGTCACACTCCTCGGAACGGTTGGAAGACCCCTGGCCGCCCTGATCACCGAGCGGACCGGGTTGTCCGATCTGCCGCGAGTCCTGGGCGATTGGGCCTCGCGGGCGCACTACGGGGGAAAGGTGCGTATTGGGCGATTGCCGTCCAACGAGGGTGCTCGGGCGTGAGAAACGCGTTCGAGCTGCCGTCCGGACCGATTCCGCGGATCCTCGTGATCCGGACCGCACCGATGGCAATGGTCGAGCGGACCGTTCGCGAGCTCCGGGAGCACTACCCGGAGGCAAGGTTCGGCGTGCTCGGGACGAGCCTTTCCGCCTCCGAGGTCTTCCGGGGGATGGAGCACTTCGAGTTGGAATCGCCGTGGCTGACGCGCGCGGCCTATCGCCCGCTCCGCAAGCGCATCGCCCTGTCGCGGTTCAACATGGCCGTCCTCTGCCTGAACAACGATTGCGGACACGGGTACGCCCACGCCAGCCGGGTGATGAAGTCGCTCCGGGTCCCTCACCGCGTCGTGGCGACATTGTCGGGACGCTGGAAGACATGGGATCACTCGAGCTTCGAGCCCAGAGCCCGTGTCATTCGCGGCCTCGTCGACGCCGTCGGGTGGTTTCTCTATCCCGTCACGCTCGTGAGCCTCGCCCTGATGTCCGCGAAGCCGCGCTACATGCCCGAAGGGCAGGGCCGCCGGGCTCCGGAGTACGAGTCATGAAGGTGCTGCACTTCTGTTCCTTCTACCGGCCTCTGGGTGGAGGCGAGAAACTGCTCTTCAGCGTGCTCGACCTCCTCGAACGGAACGGCGTGGAAAACGTCATCGTCGCTCCGGAATCCCAGACCTCCGGTTTGACCGGTCGCCGTCGGGAGTACTTTCTCGAATTTCTCGAGTACCCCTTCGATCGCAGCAGTCTCTTTTCGACGCTGTGGGTCAACCGGCGGCTCGTACGCACGATCCTCGGGATCCTCCGGACCGAGCGTCCCGACGTGATCCATCTCCACAACCAGCAGAACCCGTTCATCCACCTGGCGTGCGTGTTGTCGGGGATCCCCACGGTGCGTAACGTCCACGACCCCAGGCTCTATTGCCCGACGAGCTGGAGGCTGCTGCCCGACCGCTCGTTGTGTCCGCACCCGATCGGGCGTGCATGCCTCGTCCAGGGATGCGTGAAGGTGAACTCGCGCGACCTGAAAAACGCGTTCTTCACCTTGCTGCAGCGGTGGCTCTCGTTCTGGAAATCCACGCTCATTATCGAGAGCCGGGAGTCGTTCGAGATGGCACTTCAGAACGGGTACCGCGAGGATCAACTTTGCCTGATTCCGAACTGCACGACGCTCCCACCTCTCGATAAAGCCCTTGTCGAGAAGGATCAGTATTCCCGGCCCGGCGAGAACAGCATCCTGTTCGTCGGGCGGGCCAGCTATGAAAAGGGGCTCCACTTCCTGATCAATGCACTTGGAAAACTTCAGAACGACTTCAAGCTGTATGTCCTGACCGCGGGCGACTACTACGAGCGGGAGATCGCTCCTCTCGTCACGCGCCTCGGACTCGATTCGCGCGTGGAGGTTCGCTACGACACCAGCTACGAGGACACGGCGCGCTATTACGCCATGGCCGACGTGGTGGTCGTCCCGTCGATCTGGTTCGAGACCTTCTGTCTGATCGGGATCGAAGCATACGCCCATCTGACGCCCGTCGTTGCTACGCGCACCGGCGGAATCAAGGACTGGTGCGTCGACGGGGAGACCGGCTACCTGGTCGACATCTTCAACGAAGACGCCCTCGCGGCCCGCATCGACCAACTGCTCGCCGACCCAGGGAAACGGAAAAAGTTCGGGATGAACGGCTACCGTCGGGTCGAGCAGCACTACAACGATCAAATCTACTACCAGCGCCTTCGGGCGCTCTATGACAGGGTGATTCACGATGGCCAAAGTGACGCTTATCGACTCCCTCGGCTGGCAAGACGGCCTGTTTAACCTCGGCCTGGCCTACCTGAGTGCGTCGCTGGGGGCCGAAGGGCACGACGTCCGGGTGCTCGACCTGAACAACCGGTTCCGTACACCGGAACAAGTCGTGGACGTCATCGGCGAGCACAAGCCGGACTATGTCGGGTTCTCAGTGAAGTCGGCCACATTTGCGAACGCGGTCGAGCTCCACAAGAAGATCCGGGACGCGCACCCAGGGGTGACGTTCGTCTATGGCGGCCCGCACGTCACCTTGTCGAGCCCGGCCGTCCTCGACGAAGCGCCTCCGGCGTTTTTCCTGCGCGGAGACGCGGAGTACACCTTGCCGCGCTTCATCGGCATGCATTCGTCGGGAGCGACGGATTTTACCAGCGTCGACGGGATCATGTACCGGACCGAGGACGGAGCGGACGTCGCTGTCCCAGTGGCGTTCCACGAAAAGCTCGATGACCTGCCCCTGCCTGACTTCACGACCTTCGACAGCTTCGACTCGTTCCGGACCTATCCGCTCCTGACCAGCCGAGGGTGCCCGTACAAGTGCACGTATTGCTCGGTTCCGGCGATCAGCGGGAAGCGATGGGTGTACCGGTCCGCACCGAGCATCCTCCGCGAGCTGGATCACGTGGTGAACGTCCTCGGGATGGAGGCGGTCGTCATCGTCGACGACAACTTCACCTTGCACAAGGCCCGAGCGATGTCGATCTGTCAGGCCATCATCGACAGCGGTTACCAATTCAAATGGTCGTGCGGCAACGGGATTCGGGCCGACCGGATCTGGCCGGACCTGGCCGGGATCATGCACCGGGCCGGATGCGTGGAGGTCGCTTTCGGCATCGAGAGCCTCGACGCCGACGTGTTCGGCCTCCTCAAAAAGGGAGAAGAGATCGAACACGTACGGCACGGGATCCGCGTCGTGCAGGAGGCCGGGATCAACGTCACCGGGTTCTTCATGATCGGCCTCCCCGGATCGACCTACGCGAAGGACCTGCGCACACTAGCGTTGGCGCGCCGGCTCAAGCTGAACAACTACTACTTCGGGCTGACCGTTCCGTATCCAGGGACGGAGATGTGGGACTGGGCGCAGGAAAACGCCCGATTCCTGGTCCCGTGGCAGAACAGCTACCACATCTCCGAAGTCTTCCGCGATGGCCTGGACCGGCTCAAGCTAGAACCCGTCTTCGACACGCCCGAATACCCGGCCGACGAGCGAAAGAAGATGTTCCACATGGTCCTGGAGTCGAAGAAAAAGACCCAGGATCGCAGCCTGCGCCTCATCCGCAACAGCCTGCGTTCGGCGCCGGGCCGGCCGATCGTGGTGATGCGAACTTCGCGTCGCGACACCTTGTTCACGCTGTTTGCCCGGGAAAA
>CAZTTI010000514.1:0-2593 GCA_964615925.1 uncultured Solibacteraceae bacterium | reverse complement strand
GTTGGGGCCCTGGATCTGGAAGCGGTAGGAGATCCTGTTGACGGCCTTGCCCTTCGGATTTCCCGGGGACCGGTCGTCCTCGACGATCTCGACCTTGTAGCCCCCGGTCGCCGCGTGGAACTTGATCCAGTTGGCCGTGGGCGCGCGGCCGACGAAGATCAGATTGTTCTCCTCGAGGTGGAAGAGAATTCCGTCGCCGATCACGAAGCCGTCGTAGCTGCAGGGGACGAACTGCTTGGCGCGGTTGACGGGGAACTTGGCAAAGCTGTTGATCGCCAGGTCGGAGAGCATCTTCACCGCTTCGGGGCCCTTGATGTAGATGTCAACCATGTGGTGCGATTGGTCGAACAGCACGCACGACTCCCGCCAGGCGCGCTGCTCGCTGCGCCAATTCGAGTATTCGGTGGGCACGACGGGGTACACATATGCCCCAATCGGGGAATTCCGCAGCATCTCGGCCACGTTCCCCACGGACTGGATCTTTTCCTCCAGGCTTTTCATCTCCTGCTGACCTCCTTAAATCCCTGAGCGGATCCCGGTATTGAATGATTGCGGGGTTCGGCGGGCGCCCGAAGATTGTCGACGAGCGGCGCCCGAAGCATTCTAGACGAAAAGGGCGTCTATACGAAACGGACTCGGCTCAGCCGGCCGGGATGCCGATGCGGGCGAAAAAGTGGATCGCGTCGGCGCGCGCGGACTTTTCGGTCACCGAGAGACGGACTTCGACGCCGGGGATCGTTCTCTTGAGAGCGTCGAACATTTCCCGCAAGTAGTACATCTGGCGGTAGCGTTCGCTGACGACATAATATATTGCGGTCCGGCCCTCGAGCACGATGAAACCGACGGGAAAACCCGCTGTCAGGTGATCGCTGCCTTCCGTGGGGCCGTCGGCGGGAACGTCGGTTTCCGCGACCAGAATACGGGTCTCGGGCGTCGGGTGTTGAGTCTCGAGACAACGCCACAACGCGTCCTGCAAATCCGCGGTCAGGAAGCGTTCGGCTTCCGCGCGGTCCCCGGCTTCCCGGATGTGGATCTCGTCGAGGAGGCTCACCTCCCGCCCCATCCCCAGGACGTCTCGGCAAAAGCGTTCGAATCCCACGCTGTAGTCGCCTATAGCGATGACCCACGCCTCGGCGAAATAGCGCGATCCAGCCCAGCGGCGGAACAGATTCATCCAGCCCCGGTTGAAGTGGTGCTCCCGCTGGTGCATCTTGTCCAGCTGCAGCTGGACGAAGATGTTCTCCATGAAGTTGAGTTGATGCACCGCCAGCCAGAAGATCTTGTACAGGTCGGGAGGCGCGTGGATGACGGCCTCAAGTTCGGGATAGATCTGCTTCGTGTAGGCATAGACCGATGGGTCCTGGAACTTCTCTTCCATGGCGGTGAGCTCGTCCTGGATCCCGGCGAGTTCCTCGTCGAGGTTTCCGCGCGGGCGGAGGGGCAGCTCGAGATCCTCGGCCCATTTGAACGCACTGCCGCATCCACGGATGGATCTCTCCGGATCCTCGTAATCACAAAGGCTCGACACCACCTTGTATCCGAGGGCGCGGTAGCACTCGAACTGCGCTTCATCGAAGTACTGGTCGGCCGTCGTCTCGTGGGGAAAAAAGGGATTCCGCTGCCGGTAAGTCTCGATGTATTCGTTCTCGTTTCCCGTCAGCGAGGACTTGATGTAAAGCAGGTGCCCAATCGTCTCGGATCCGTGCTCGCCGGGACCGTACAGGATCCGGCCGATGGCCCAGGACTTCACCGCGATGCCGTTGTCGCGGGTGCGGAGATCGGTCAGGTCGATGTCGATGTCGATTCCCCAGTCGATGCGGGCGAAGCGGATCAGGCGCGCGAGGGAAGGGAACTCGTAGCCGGGATCCGCCTCGGCATCGCACGCGATGATGAATTTGCACTTCCGGCGGAGCAGTTCGTAGATTCCGGTGTTTTCGAGATGGCCGCCGTCGCTTAACTGGACGAACGTCCGGTCCGCGTTCGGTCCGGAGAGCATCTCGTTGAAGAGGTACACGACGCCGACGCGCTGTCCCAGCCATTCCTTCGTCTTGGCCAGAGGGTCGTGGTCCGCGCCGCGAGACCAGACTCGCGGGTTCTTCAACCAGTACCCGAGCCGGACGTTCAGGAGCGTCATCAACAGGGTCAGCGGCTTGATCGTTGTCATTCCCATGTTCGGGCTGGCCGCCGCGGCCGAGATCGCCATCGCCGTTCCCAGGTTCAGCTCCGGATTCACTTCTTCGAGATCGCGCGTCGGGATGTATCCGGTGGACACGCTTCCACAATAGTGTTTGGAGAGGATGAAGTTCTCCGAGTTGCGGCCCCTCAGGTTCAGGTCCCTCTTGCCCTGGAGGTTCAGCGTGGTATTCACGATGTGGTACGGACCGTGGGTTTCCAGCTGGGACAGCTTCAGCGTGTCGTCGCTGTCCGCGGCGTTCGCGGAGAATTCCACGCCCGCCCCCGCGCCCGGTTTCCACGAGAACACGTAGGCCCGGCTGAGGCGGTCGCGGTAGAAGAACAACATCGAAGTCTTGTTGGCGTCGTAAAACATCCAGTTCCAGCCCCCGAGTAGAAGGGACGCGCCGACGAGGACTCC
>CAZTTI010000513.1:0-2909 GCA_964615925.1 uncultured Solibacteraceae bacterium | reverse complement strand
GGATGCGGGCGTCGAGATCGTACCGCGATTGCAGAATCGAGCGTGTGAACGTCGATTGGGCAATCCAATTACTGATCCGTGGAAACCGACTGGACGCGCACCTTGGGCAGGTTCAGCATCTCCGTCCAGCAGCCTCGAAGGATGCACTCGTTGAAGAACACGCGGGGAGTACCGGTTACGTCGACGTAGTCGCGGATCAGGAGGGCTCCGTAGTACCAGGCGTTTCCCGAACCCTCGTAGCCACCTTCGTTGTAGAGGATGCCATTCAGGAGCGGAGTGAGCCGGACCAGTGCGCCGTCCTCGTCGTAACCGTTCGAGGTGCAGTCCAGAGCCGAAGAGGTGTTGTTGCAGGGAACGGTCGCGTTTTGCCCGGTGCGCCGTTTCGCCCTTCGGGTCTCGCTTCCGGGCGCCTCCCAGCCAGCCACGACCGCGCCCTCAGGGTTCGCGATGTCCGGATAGATGAAATTGATGTACGGCTCATGCGGCTCGGAGCAGTCGTTCACGAAGTCCGTGCATCCCTCGTAGAAGGGAACGGGCAGCCAGATCGTCACCACGCTGCCGTCGCCCGGTTTCGTGATCGTCTTCTGCTTCACGACCAGATTGAACATGAAATCGCCGTCGAGATCCTGAAAGTCCCAGACTCCGTTGTCTCTTCCCGTGATGACGTAGTCCCCGGCGTCGATCTCGAAGGTCTTCGTGACGGGGTCGACCTGACGAAAGCCGACGTCCCTGTACACTTCGCCCGGCATCGGGTAGACGTCGTTATCGACGATGCCTCCCTGGCCGCTCGAGCCGAAGTACGTCGCGTTCAGGTAGATGAAGCCCTGCATCTGGAACGGGTTGCCGACGGCGGCGTTGATACTGATGCCGGGGGTGAGCGTTCCGCCTTTTCCGAACTGCGGGTTCAGCCCGTTCGCGGTGTCGAAGAAATAGAATCCGGGCCCGTAGCCGTTCGTCATCGCGTTGAGCCAGCCGGTTGCCGTCTTCGAGACGTTGTCGAGCGAGACGAACTGCTGCGTCGCCGCGTTCCAGCGGAGATAGATGATGCCGCTGTCCGGCTCGGCCGACTGGGCGATCTCCTTCCAGAATTCGTAGTCGATCGTCGGGAAGGTCACCTCGATGTAGTCCGTCGGCTCGGTCTTCGCCTGGTACTTGAAGAAGTTCGAGTAGAGGGTCTGCTCGTTGAGAGCCGGGTTGTTGTACTTGAAGGGATGGGGCTGCGCGCCCGTGGCCTGCTTGGCGTTGCCGTAGGTGAGCTCCTGACGCGCCCGCGCCTGGAACCAGGGGTCCTCGATCGTCTTGCCTGGGAGCTCGTAGAGCCAGTCGTAGCGGCTGTAGAGATCGGAGGGCTGAATCGGGAACATCGAGGAGGCGGCGGTGGTCCACTGAATGCCCGCGGCGTCGGTGAACGTCGCTCCGATGACCTTGGGATAGTCCAACGTGGCGGGAGCCGTCGCGCCGCTGTTGGCGGCGTTCATCGCCTCGTAGGCGAACTTCTTGAGCTCGGGATCGATCGCCCAGTCGGCCTCGGGCGCATGCATCCTTTCGCCGAGCACGTAGTTCTTGTTGGCCAGCCACGGATGCGTGCTGTCGTAGCCGTACTCGAGCTGAATCTTCTCCTTGGCGTCGAACCATGGCATGCCGATCGCGGGGCGGGCGACGTTGATGTTCTCGACCGCGGTGATCATCCCCCAGAAGACGTGGAAGTTACCCGCGCTGACGAGGGCGCCTTCGGTCTGGATGGGGCCCGTGGCGCCCGGAAGCGGGGTCTCGCCGACCACGATCTTGACGGTGCGGCGCGCGAGTGGCCGGCCCGAGGGCCAGCTGGCTCGCTTTTCCGCGACGGCGGCGACGGTTGCGACTCCGAACCGCGAGCCGCCGACCCAGAAGCCGTCGGCGTTGAGCACGCCATCGACGATGGGAGGCGCGTAGACGCGGATCTCGGTGAGCCGCGTATCGCTGGTCGCTCCGAACAGGGCGGTATTGAGCGCGTTCAGGTAATTCGTCGCCACGGCCCCTTTGGAATCATTGATCAGAACGTCGGCGTGATCGAAGTCTCCGAAAAAGCGGTCGTTCTGTCCCGGCTTGAAAGGAGAGTCGAACAGCCGCTGGGTAGGAGTCGACTTGTAGACGCCCGTGTAGGCGGCGACCTTTCGCACGGTTTTGATGGCGGTGTCGTTCGGCGGAAGGACGGCGAGATCGAACGCCCAGTCCGCGTCCTGGAACATCTCCACGACGGCCCGGGCGCCGGTCTCCGCCACGCTCAGCGCCTGAGCGTAGTTGCGCTCGTTCGCCGAGATGGCGCTCTCCGTTTCGCTGATGGCCACGAACCCGAGGCCGAGCATGGAGAGGCCGACCATCACCATCAAGGTGACCAGCAGGGCGGAGCCGCGCTGGGCGGATCGAAGAGCTCGTTGGATCGTTCTGCTACGTTTCATGATTTCCACCTCGTTACGGGATGGTGCAGGCTGCGAAGACGGTCCCCGGCTCCACGACGCCGCAGGTGATGAGGTCGCCCTGCGGGCCCTCGTACTCGACGCAGATCGAATCGATCGGGTTGACCAGGAGATCTTTGTTGGCCTGGGTCGAGAAGGCGATCGTCACCGGGTAATTGGTCTGTGTGCCACCGAGCGGGACGCCCGCGGGCGCCGTCCAGATGTCCGTGAAGATCGCTCCGGCGGACGTCGACGAAACGAAGGAGGAGTTCAGGCCGTTCGTGGTGACGGCTCCGATCGTCGTGTTGTTGTTCGGCGTCTGCGTCTTGTCCTTGTCCCAGACGACCTTGATTCGTTTGAGGGTCAAATCCTGGCCCGATGAGTTGGACAGGAGGTACGTGATCGTATTGTTCCCGGACGGGCCGATACTCTCAGACACTTGTACGGCCGGACAGGGCGGCGGGGCTTCGTCGA
>CAZTTI010000512.1:0-6520 GCA_964615925.1 uncultured Solibacteraceae bacterium | reverse complement strand
GTTCTACGACTACGCCGTGACCCGGTCGAACTGATCGAAACTGATCGAAACTGATCGAAACTGATCCAAAGGATCACCAGCAGAAAGGCCGGAGCCGTGGGGCTCCGGCCTTTCTCGGGGCGTACCGCTCAGTCCGACCTTCCCATCGCTCCTCCTCGGCGGAATTAGTACCACCCGCCCACGCGCACTTCAACCGCATCGTCGACCAGAGAGGTGAACAGGTCCACATCACTGCCCATGTAGTGGTAGGGATAGACGATTTCCGGCAAGAACTCGTTGACCGCATCGGCCGCTTGCTCCTCGGTCATCGTGTACGGCAGGTTGAAACAGATGAATGCGACGTCAATGTTCTCCAGGGCCCTCATTTCCGGGATGTCTTCGGTATCCCCGCTGATGTAGACCCGTGCCCCGCCGACCGTCACGACGTACCCGTTTCCACGGCCCGGCTCGTGAAACCCCAGGCGGTCCTCGGTCAGGTTGTACATCGGAACGGCTTCCACGTTGATATCGAGGATTGCCACTTGTTCTCCGTTGGCCAGAGTCCGGGCCTGGGCGGCCATCGCTTCGGGCAGTTGCTCGACAACGGCCGCCGGCGCGACTATCACCGTATCGGCGGTGACGACCCCACTCAGCGTGTCCGCGTTCAGGTGGTCTCCGTGAATATCGGTCACTAGAATGAGATCGGGCGAGGGAAGACCGGCAAAAAGTTCCTCGCCGCCGACCGGATCGACATAAATCGTCTTGCCGTCCCAACCCATCGCGAACGTGGCGTGGTTGATCGGATGGATGATCAGATCCCCGTTGTCGGTTGGAATCTGGTCGCCATCGAACATCGCCGCGGGATCGGGCGCGGGATCGGCCGCGGGAACTTCCACGGTCTCATCCCCCGCCGGCTCCGAAGCACACGCTGCGAGCAGCAGTCCCAGGCTCAGACAGGCGATCGCGTGTCGTCGTATCATGGTTTGCCTCCCTTGTAAGATATGAGTTTCCGCCATTCTGGACGAGGTTGGCCTGTTTTTCCACCAACTCTGTTTTTTCGTGGTGAAAGGGATTCGACCGAAGCGGCATACTCCATGGCTCACAACGGAAAGCGCAGCGGGTCGATGCTTTTCAACATGAAGGATTCGGCCGACGGTGTTCCTCGAAGAACGCTGAATCCACACTCGACGATTAGGTGCATCGATTCAGCGTGCCGCCGGTCTGTCGACTTGTTCGATCACCGCAGCGCGACCTCCCAGATACCCGACTGCACCGTCGTTGCACGATAGAACAACATTGTGTCGTCCACAGCGAGGTGAAGCGAGTCGATTCCGCGGGGCGCCACCGAATAGATCTGCTCTCGCTCCGAGGGGGCATTCGCGTTGATCATATGGATTCCACCGGCGTCGTCCGTGTAGAGGAGTCGCTCGTTGTCCTTGAGCCATTGGGGACGGTTCCCACCCTCGACAAGGAACGAAAACGTTCGGGAAACAACGTCATATAGAAAAATCCCGTCGCGGGTCGCGCCGTTGACGTCCACCCGTGTCCCGGCAATCCGGCGCCCGTCTGGAGACCACGAACTGGCCTCGAAATACTGGCTCGACCCGCCGATCGCGGGGAGTTGCTCCAGGACCTGTTCCTGCGGCAAACGTGCGGGGTCGATGATAAAGCTTTCACGGGACAGACCCCGTCGTTCGCGATAGAGCAATCGAGTGCCGTCGGGAGACCAGATGACTCCGGACCGGTTCGCGCGCGAGTCTCGGGTGATCTGGGTCAGGTTCGACCCATCGGCGTTGACCAACCAGATCTCGTAGTTCCCGCTACGGTCCGAATAAAACGCAACTTGGCTTCCGTCAGGAGACCAGGCCGGACCTCGGTCCCGCACACCGGGAGTCTGACTCGTGACCCGCAACAGTTCGGATCCGGAGACGCTCGCGAAAAAGACACTCTCTGAAGGCGAGTCGCCGGCGTGGGCACGCGCATAGAACGCCAGTTTCCGGCCGTCCGGAGAAGGCGCAACGTCGAACGGGCGTGCTGCCTCGTTCAGGACCGAAACCGGGTCCCCCACCACTCGCCCCGCATCGGGATCGAAGGCGATCGCTTCCACCCTTGGAATGGTCCTCTCTTCCGAGAAAAACAGTCGACGGCCGTTGTTGGCGATCTCGATGTGCCCGCGGACGCCGACGGCTCCGCTCGTGACTTGCTCCGGAACACTTTGGACTTGGCCGGTTTCGGGGGAAATTGCCACACGCCAGATATCCATGGTCCCGCGACGGTCGCTCGCGAAGTACATGTACACGCCGGTCGGAGCCCACGCGGGACTCCAGTCGGTTGCCGCGTCCCGTGTCACGGGCACGGGCTCACCTCCGGACGCGGGAATCGTCCACAAGTCGCGTTGACCTCCCTGGTCGGCGAAAGCCCAGAAAGCGATGCGTCCACCGGTTGGCGACCACTGCGGCTGCACGGCATCTCCCCCGGAGTAGAGCAGCCGGCGCTCACCTGTTTCTACACGCACGACACTCAATTCGCCCTGGATGGGTCGGTATGAAGGATCCGAAACGACCGCCGTACTCGAATAGACGATCTCCGTCCCATCCGGCGACCATGAAGGATTGAAGCCCACATGCGTCAGACGACGGATCTCCCGGCCGTTGCTGTCCATCAGGTACAACCCACCCCCGTCGCGCTCGGACCGGAAGACCAGCCACTCGCCATCGGGAGAAAATTCCGCCTGCCAGTCATCGATATCGGAATTTGACGTGAGATTGACCGGTTCCCCACCGGAACGCTGAACGAACACGTCCCAGTCGCCCCCGTCAAATCGGCTGTAAGCCAAGGTTCCGTCAGGGGCAAGCGACGGGAAAAGGTCCTGGCCCGTATCGAACGCGTGGCGGGTCGGCGGATCAGAACCGAGCAGCTGCGAGCTTGCGATCCGGGGCGCCGGGAAAAGCAAAAGCGCTCCCAGCGCAACAGAAGAGAGGACTCCAGCGACGCACCAGGAAAGCCGACGTCTCATGGCATCACCTCCAGGGCAGAGAGGACAAGATTCCGCATCCACCGCACAGCGCCTTGTTCTCCGGTCTCTCGTGACGTAGTTCATTTTCACCCGAGTCCGTGTCCCGAGTCACGTTTTCGCGGCGTGTGAAGCGAATCACCTTTGGAGCAGTCTGGTACACTTCCGTTCCATCAGCGACTGCGAGGAGGTCCCGTGCAAGTCACCCGACAGGTCACGACATTCAACCTGAGTCAATATGGCATCACCGTCGACGATATCCGGCGCAACCTGACCCCGGCGCTCCTGTACCAGGAAGCATTGCGCACCGAGAAGGATTCTGTCATCGCCAGTTCCGGCGCCTTGATTGCCTATTCAGGGTCGAAGACGGGTCGGTCGCCCAAAGACAAACACGTTGTTCGACACCCCGCGTCGGAAAACGACGTCTGGTGGGGACCTGTGAACGTCGCGATCCCCGAATCGACGTTTGGTGTAAATCGCGAACGGGCGACGGACTACCTCAACACTCGCCCGCTGCTCTACGTGGTCGACGCGTTCGCCGGGTGGGACCTCGATTACCGCGCGAAAGTGAGAGTCATTTGCACAAGGCCTTATCATGCCTTGTTCATGCACACGATGTTGATCCGGCCAACGCGGGATGAGCTTCGGGAATTCGGCGAACCGGATGCCGTGATCTTCAACGCCGGCCAGTTCCCTGCGAATCGGCACACGACGGGCATGACCTCGAAAACCAGTGTCGACGTCAGCCTCGAGGGCCGCGAAATGGTCATTCTGGGTACCGAGTATGCCGGAGAGATGAAGAAAGGCGTTCTGACGCTGATGAACTATCTCATGCCGAAGCGGGGAGTGCTTTCGATGCACTGCTCGGCGACGGCTGATAAGACGACGGGACGGTCTACGGTCCTCTTCGGACTTTCCGGAACGGGAAAGACCACTCTCTCTGCGGACCCAAAGCGCCATCTCATTGGTGACGACGAACACTGCTGGACCGACAACGGCGTGTTCAACATCGAAGGGGGCTGCTACGCCAAGGCCATTGATTTAACGCCCGAGCTCGAGCCGGATATCTTCCGGGCTCTTCGTTTCGGGGCTGTGCTCGAGAACGTGGCGTACGACGAATACGACCACACCGTCGATTTCAGCGATGATTCCATTACCCAGAACACGCGCGGCGCTTACCCGATCGAGTTCATACAGAACGCCAAGATTCCGTGCCTTGCAGATCATCCCTCCGATGTGATTTTCCTGACCTGCGACGCGTTTGGAGTCTTGCCTCCGGTCAGCCGTCTGACCCCCGATCAGGCGATGTATCACTTCATCAGCGGCTACACGGCGAAGGTGTCTGGAACGGAGATGGGAGTCTCCGAGCCCCAGGCCACGTTTTCGCCGTGTTTCGGCGGTCCGTTCCTCGTCTGGCATCCCGGCAAGTACGCCGAGTTGCTGGCCGAACGTATCCGGAAGCATCGGACGAACGTCTGGCTGGTGAACACCGGCTGGACGGGTGGATCCTTCGGGACCGGCTCGCGGATCAAGCTGGGCTACACACGCGCCATCATCGACGGGATCCATTCCGGGGATCTGCTCGAAGCGGAGTCGTCAGAGGACCCCGTCTTCGGCCTGGAGGTGGTCACTCGGTGTCCGGGCGTCCCGGACGCCCTGCTCGTCCCGCGCAAAGCGTGGAACAACACCGAGGCCTACGATCAGACCGCAAGGAAGCTGGGTTCGCTCTTTCGGGAGAACTTCAAGACCTTCGAGTCGGGAGTCAGTTCCGCCATCCTGGCCGCGGGTCCGCGAGTCTGAACGGACCGTACGTCCCGAAAAGTGGCCGCTCTACTCCGGCAGGCGATGCCGCTCGAAGAACTCCCACATGGCCACAGTCGCGTCAATTTCGTCTCGCGGCCACGTGTGGCCGAGCCCGTCGATCCGAATCAACTGGACTTCGGCACCTTGTTCACATCCCGAAAAACGCATGGTCGATAACGGGCCCGCGGGATCTTCGAAAATCACTTCGCCCCCGCAACCGTTATGGCCGGCCCAACCAGCCAATGCTTCCGGGACACTCTCCACCCACTCGTCGCGCCTCGCTCCACCGTCGTAGGTGTTCTGCTGATCCGCCAGCCCATGAAAGGTCAGGACCGGAATGGGCCGCCCCTCGCACGGCCCGGGCCAGCGCAGCCCGGCGACCGGCGCGATCGCCGCGATGCGTGCGTTCAAGTCGCAAGCCAGTTGCGACGACATGCGGGCGCCACCGGAGAAGCCGGTTGCATACACTCGCGCCAAGTCGATGCAGGCCATTGAGCCCACGCTGTCGATCACGTCGGAAACGTAAGCTACGTCGTCGGCGCGGTCGTCGGTCACCGGCACGTTCCACCGGCGGCCCGTATCGGCCTCGAGAGACGCCACGATAAATCCTTCCCGTTCAGCCAACGCGTCGAGTTGGCTGGTTCGGGCCTGCCCGTCCGCGCTGCCCCCGCTTCCGTGCAGTTCGAGGACGAGGGGCGTGGGCGTTGGGACGTCCGGCGGGACGAAAAGCCGGTACGACCGATCCCTGGCACCGGAAACAATCTCGTGAGCGGTCAGTCCGGAGGGCACGACGAGTTCGCATTCCTGCGCCAGTGCGGGTGCAGACACGCCGAGCACCAGCACGATGAGCGCGGCGACATGGATCACGGTTGGGCGTTTCATGGCCGGAAGTCTATTCGAAGAACGGGACGATTCAAAGCACCTCTTGGCTTCCTGGTCGGACAGTCCGATTTCGATCGGTATCATGAGCAGAGCGAGGACCGTCGTCATGTTTTTCCGGTACGGCCTTTCTTGGATCTTGAGATTCGTTCTCGTGTTCGCGCACTTCGCGGCCGGGTGCGTCCCGGCGCGAGTCGCCGTCTACCGTGACCTCGGAGCACCACCGGTCGGCGAGGTCCGTCGCGTGTTGGTCCTGGGGTTTCTCGCTCTTGGGTCGGCGTGATTCTCTACGGCCAGAGCCTCGGTGGGGATGCGGCCGTGCAGCTCGCCTGGCGCTTGGCCGACATGCACGTTCCCGTCCTCCTGACCATCCAGCTCGACAGCGTCGGCGCCCACGACCATCGGATTCCGCCGAACGTCATGGAGGCAGTCAACTTCTACCAGAGCGACGGCTTCTGGATCAAGGGCGAATCGTCGATCACGGCCGTCGACCCCACGCGTACGCGAATTCTGGGCAACTTCCGGTCGTCCTACGAAGCCGACCGGATCGACCTGTCGGATCTGGCCTGGTATCGCAAGATCGTGATGGTACCGCACACCAAGATGGACCGGGATCCTGAAGTACTGGCCATGGCCAGGGAGTTGATTCTTTCGGCGATTCGTCGCGCGCTCCCACCCGAGGAGTGACCGAATCTGCCGAGCAGCAGTCACACTGACGGTAGCCGTCTGAGAAGGTAAGGTCTCCGGCCTCGAGAAGCATCCTCGGTTCGTCTATGGAACTGGCGCGAGGCCGGTTGACGCATCCATGATCGACCTCGTCAATAGATACAGTCGAGGTTCTATCGA
>CAZTTI010000511.1:0-4341 GCA_964615925.1 uncultured Solibacteraceae bacterium | reverse complement strand
TCGCATCATGCAAAAAATTGTACATCAGTGCCATGAATGCCAAACCGAATTGAACACCCCGCTCCCCGTCGAGGCCGTCCCCGCATGCCCCGGTTGCGGCCGGCCGGTCGAACTCCGTCCCAGCCGTTCGGTCGCTCAAGGCGGTGCCGTGGATCTCTGCGCGGCCTGTGGCCACCCCAACTTCTACATTCAAAAAGACTTCAGCCGCGCCTTGGGAATCGCCATCGTCGTCGTGGGGATGGCTTTCTGTCTGTATTTCTTCCTCATCGACCGGCCGTTCGTGGCGATGGCGGGACTCGTCGTGATGGCGTTGGTCGACGCGGCGGTCTATTGGATGGTGGGATCGGTCACCGTCTGCTACGCCTGTCACACGATCTACCGGAAGTTCCCGCTGAATCCCGAGCACCGGCCCTTCAACCTGGAAATGCTCGAACGCCACGGCGGCGAAGACCCGCGTTTCTGACCGGTTCGGCTTCCCCGAAGGGCTTGGGCGTCATACGTTTATCCGGTCCCGTGTCTGCTTGAAAACGAACGCACCTTTACGCTATTGTTGCGGCTGCAAGCCGGTTTCTTTGGACGACGAGCGGCACGTGGGACCGCAACACTCCCGCTGCCGCACTCAATGGTTTCCCGGGCAGGCTCCACGCGGCCCGGCAGGACGGGAAGGCTCGCCGACCCGCACCGAGGATCGTGAACTCAATGAAACCACAGTCCACCATCGGACAATCGACCGCCGGCCAACCGACCCGCCTCGCCGACACCGACAAACTTTCCCAGATGCTGTATTACATGAAGCTGACGCGGGAGATCGAAGACCGCATCGAGCGGAAGCTCTATCGCCAGGGAAAGATCCTCGGTGGCGTGTACGTCGGAAGGGGGCAGGAGGCCATCACCGTCGGCGCCTGTATCGACCTCGACGAGAACGACGCGATCTGCGTTTCGCATCGCGACATGGCCGCTTTCCTCATGCGGGGGATCACGCCGCGCCAGATCCTGGCGCAATACATGGGCCGAAAGACCGGATTGACCAAGGGCAAAGACGGCAACATGCACATGGGGTCGCTCGAGAAGAACCTCATTGCCTTTATCAGCATGCTCGGCGACAGCATCCCCATCGCCGCCGGCGTCGGCCTGTCCTACAAGTTGCGCGGTTTGAACCAGGTCACGCTCTGCTTCTTCGGCGACGGAGCCACGAGCCGGGGAGACTGGCACGAAGGCCTCAACATGGCGTCGGTCATGAAGTGCCCCGTCGTCTACATCTGCAACAACAATCAATACGCGTATTCGACCCCCCTGGAACTCCAGATGGCCGTCAAGAACGTCGCCGACCGGGCGCCGGCCTACGGCATGCCCGGGGACATCGTCGACGGCAACGACGTCGTCGCTGTACGGGCCACCGTCTCAAAGGCGGTCGATCGCGCCCGCAACGGGGAGGGACCGTCGTTGATCGAGTGCAAGTCCTTCCGGATGACGGGGCATTCGGCCCACGACGACGCCCGGTACGTTCCCAAGGAACTGTTCGCCGAGTGGAAAAAGCGGGATCCGATCGTGAAGCTCGAAACGCTGATGAAGGAGAATGAGCTGATCAGCGACGAAGCTCTCGAAAAAATGAACCAGCAGATCGTGGCCGAGATCGACGACGCCGTCAAACGCGCCGATCAGGACCCGTATCCGGAACCGGAAGACTGCCTGAAGGGCGTTTATTACGACAAGTAGTCCCCACCCATGGCGCTCACCACCTACGTCGAGGCGATCCGGCAAGGCATCTGGGAGGAGATGACCCAGGACGAGAGCGTATTCGTCCTGGGCGAGGACGTCGCCGTCTACGGCGGGGCGTTCAAAGTCACGGCCGGGATGCTCGAGGAGTTCGGAAAGGACCGCGTGATCGACACGCCGATCTCCGAATCCGCCATCGTCGCCACCGCGATCGGCGCCGCCATGATGGGCATGAAGCCCGTCGCGGAAATGCAGTTCGCCGACTTCATCTCCTGCGCTTTCGATCAGATCACGAACTTCGCCGCCAAGTGCCGGTACCGGTGGGACGCCGGTGTCCCGATCGTCGTTCGCGGACCGAGCGGAGGAGGAATTCACGGCGGGCCGTTCCACTCCCAGAATCCGGAGATGTACTTCGTCCACACGCCTGGCCTGAAGGTGATCTGCCCGGCCACGGCCTACGACGCCAAGGGCCTCATCAAGGCCGCGATTCGCGACCCCGACCCCGTCATCTTTTTCGAACACAAGTACCTCTACCGCCGGATCAAGGAGGAACTTCCCGATGACGACTACACGGTCCCGATCGGCAAGGCCGCCGTCCGTCGCACGGGATCCGACATTTCGGTGATCACCTACGGCGCCATGGTCTTCTCCGCCCTCGAGGCGGCGAAAGAGCTGGAGAAGGAAGGGATCGACCTGGAAGTGGTGGACCTCCGCTCCCTGCTCCCATGGGATCAGGAGGCCGTCCTCGAATCGGTGTGCAAGACGAACAAGGTCATTCTCCTCCACGAGGACACGAAGACGGGAGGATTCGCCGGGGAGCTGGCGGCCGTCATCGCCGAGGAGGCGTTCGAATACCTCGATGGCCCGATCCGGCGGATCACGGCGCCGGACACGCCCGTCCCCTACAGCCCGCCCCTCGAGGAGTTCTTCCTTCCGAAGGCCGCCGACGTGGTTCGCGTTGCACGCGAACTGAACGCGTACTGAACCCAATCAGGATCAACCATGCCGGAAGTCAAGGTCATCATGCCCCAGATGGGCGAGAGCATTTTCGAGGGCACGATCACGAAGTGGCTGAAGCAGGTGGGCGACAGAGACACGCGGGACGAACCGCTCTTCGAAATCTCGACCGACACGATCGACTCCGAGATCCCGGCGCCCACGTCCGGGGTGCTGAGCCAGATCCTTCACGGCGAGGACGAAACCGTGGAGATCAACACGGTGGTGGCGCTGATCGAGTCGTCGGACCCGAACGCGGTCTCGAGCGACGACCGATCGCCCGTCTCGACCGCGGTTCCCGGCCTCTCGGCGATACGCGCACCGGGATCCGCTTCGGGGGCGAAGTCCGATGAAGCCGACGTCGCTTCCTCGCCGATGGTCCGGCGCCTCGCGCGGGAGCACGGCATCGATCTCCGCGATCTGGCCGGCAAGGGCACCGGAGCCGGCAGCCGGATCACCAAACGCGACATCATGAGCCACATCGAACAGCTCGAGGAGGAGAAGACGGCCGCGCCTCCGGCGGAATCGGTCGCGGCCGACGAGCGCATCCGGATGACACCGATGCGACGGTCGATCGCTGAACACATGCTCAAGAGCCGGAAGACCTCCGCCCATGTGGCGACGGTTTTCGAGGCCGACTGCTCCGCCATCATGGCGGCGCGGGAATCGTTGGGCCGGGAGTTCAGCGGCAAGGGAGTCAAGCTCACGCTGACGCCTTTTTTCGTGAAGGCCGTGTCGCTCTCCCTCAAGGAGTTCCCGATATTGAACGCATCGGTCGAGAGTGACGAGGTCGTGTTGCATTCGGGCATCCACGTCGGCATCGCCGTGGCGATCGAAGACGGCCTGCTGGTTCCCGTCATCCGCCATGCCGATCGCAAACCCCTGCGCGATCTCGCCCGGATCATCCAGGATTTCTCAACGCGCGCGCGCGACCGTAAGCTGACGCCGGACGAAGTCCAGGGGGGAACGTTCACGCTCACCAATCCCGGGATCTTCGGAGGACTCTACGGAATCCCCATAATCAACCAACCGCAGGTTGCTATACTGGCGACTGGGGGTATCGAGAAACGCCCCGTCGTGGTGGATGACGCGATCGCCATCCGGCCGATGGTCTACATGGCGCTCTCGTTCGACCACCGCATCATTGACGGTGCCGTGGCCGACCAGTTCATGGCCGACGTGAAGAGTCGGCTGGAAGGCTGGGAACCGGCGGTAAACGGTTGACGTTCCCCGCCCCGGACGCCCATGCGGAATCCTATTTCGATCGACCCGGAAATTCGCGATCGGGCTCGCGCAATCCTGGAGACGTACGGGAAGCTGAACCCGAAGCTCCAGCACATCGGGGCCACTCCGCTTCCCGGCAAGGCGGCCGTGATCGGCATCGTCGACGGCATTCTGGAGGTCATCTACCCCGGGTATTTCGGGGCCAAGCACCTCGACCCGTCGACGATCGAGCCCCACACCGAAGATCTCGTCGGATCCATCGCCGCCCGGCTGACCGAGGAAATCTATCGCAGTGTTCGACCGACGTGCGACGCGGCCGGAGATCCGTGCGGACATTGCCGCCGGGTGGCGCGCGAACGGGCCCTGGCCTTGCTCGACACGATACCGGAGCTGCGGCAGAGGCTC
>CAZTTI010000510.1:0-5180 GCA_964615925.1 uncultured Solibacteraceae bacterium | reverse complement strand
TCGTGGGCCGGCTGGGGGCGATACAGAAGAAACCCAATCAAACACCCATGAAAGTGGTCCGGGCCGCCATCCGGCCTGGCGGCCTCGTGGCCCCCTGGGCCGACGGCAGTTTCCGCCTGGCCCCGATGAAGTGTCAATTTTTTGGACAGAGTGTCAACTAGTTGTTCAGAGTGGTCCCGACGCGCTTGCGGCCCTCGGTCGACTTCCACTCCTCGAATTTCGACGCAACGATGAAGAACTTGCGCCCGATTTGCATGATGGGAATCTCGTCTTCTTCAATGATTCTGCGAAAATGGCGAATCGAGAAGCCCGCCATACGCGCGGCGGTGGAGACATCCAGGAACGTGCGTGTTGGTTGATTTGTAGCCGTCTGTGCCATCTAAAAGTTACCTCCCGACCCCAGCTCTAGCAAGGCGGGTACCATACAAGACCGGGTGAACACGGGTCGGGAACGGAAGGGAAACGGGCCGGGGGAGGCGCCGGGCCGGAAAAACCCGGACTCCGGACCTAACGGGGAAATAGAAACCGGAGGATGGCTTTTTGCGCGTGGAGGCGGTTTTCGGCCTGATCGATCACGACGGAGGCCGGGCTGTCCAGCACGCCGTCGGTCACGACCACATTACGCCGGACCGGCAGGCAGTGCATGAACCGGGCTCCGTCGGTCCGCGCCATGAAGGCCTCGTCCACGGTCCAGCTCTGGTGGGACAGGCGGGCGGCCTGTTCGGCTTCCGAGTCGTCGTAACGTCGGAGCGCGCCCCAGGACTTCGCGTACACGATCTGGGCGCCGTCGGCCGCCTCCTGCCGGTTGTGGACAACCCGCACGCGGCCTCCAGCCTCGGATGCCAGATCCCGGGCCTTCGACATCACGGCGCCGGGCAGGTCGTAGCCCTCCGGGTGCGCAACGGTCACTTCCATCCCGGCCTGCGCCGCCGCAAGCAGCAACGAGTTGGGAACCGCCGTCGGCAACGGCCGGGGATGCGGGGCCCATGTGAGCGTGATGTGGCGCCCGGACGTCGCCCCGAGTGCTTCGCGAATCGTGACCAGGTCCGCCGCCGCCTGACACGGATGGTAGAGCGCCGATTCCATGTTGAACATCGGCACGGTGGCGTGGCGGCGAAACGTCAGGAAACGGACATCATCAAGGTCCTCCTCCCGCGACTTCCCTTCCGCCATCACGCGAAGACCGATGCCGGTGTAGAACCGGGAGAGCACGCGGACGGCTTCGCGAATGTGCTCGGCGGCATCACCGTCCATGCAGACGCCGTCGCGGGTTTCCAGGCCGTAGAACATCGCAGGCTCGAGCGTGGAGACGCCACCCCCCATCTGACGGATGCCAACCTCGAACGATGTCCGCGTCCTGAGAGACGGCGCGAGGAAGATCAGGCCGAACTGGCGGCCGGCCAGGTCGTTCGTGACGGGATCCCGCTTGAGCCGGGCCGCGTCTTCGAGAATGGCTTCGAGATCGGCGGACGTGAGCTCGGCCAGGTTATAGAAGTGCCTCATTGTTTGAACGGCGTCAGACGTCGGCGACCAGTTTCTCGAAGATGTCGAAGAACTGGTCCCATTCCTCGGAACGGACCGTCAACGGCGGCAGGAGCCGGATCGTATCCGGGCGCGAGCACTCCCCAACCAGGATGCGTTCCTCGAACAGCTTCTGTTGCAGCGTCTTCGCGGGGATCTCGCATTCCACGCCCAGCAGGTATCCCATTCCGCGGACTTCGCGGACTCCGGAGAGACCCGAAAGCCGATCGACGACCTGGGCAGAATGGGAACGGACGCGATCGATCAGTCCGTCTTCCTCGATGATGCGGTACGTCGCCCGGATTCCGGCCGCCGCCAGCGGGTTTCCTCCGAACGTCGTGGCCTGGTCGCCGGGAAGTATGTTCCTACCAACCTTCGCATTCGTCATCACGACGCCGGCGGGCACGCCGCCACCGACGCCCTTGGCCGTCGTCACGATGTCGGGCTCGACGCCCCAGTGTGTTCCGGCATACCACTCCCCGGTCCTCCCCGTCCCGGTCTGCACTTCGTCGAAGATCAGGCAGATGCCGTGACGCGTGGCGAAGTCGCGAAGCCCCCGGTAGTAGTCGCCGGAGGCGACGAAAACGCCGGCCACGCTTTGGATGGGTTCGATGAGGATCGCCGCGTACTTCTCCGGGTTCTCGATGGAGAAGATCGAATCGTCGCCGAACCGCGCGAAGTGCGTGAACATATCGATGTTCTCTGGAAACTTGTTCCTCATTCCGGGAAAGCCCGTCGCGCTCAAGGCCCCGATAGTCCGGCCGTGGAATCCGCCTTCCATCGCGATGACGTGGCCGCGGCCCGTCGCCTTGCGCGCGATCTTCAATGCGGTCTCGTTGGCCTCCGCCCCCGAATTGCAGAAGTACACTCCATCCATCGACGCATAGCTGTGGAGCACAAGTTCCTCGGCGGCCTCGGCGCGGACGACCGAATACACGGCGTTCGAATAGAACGCCAGCGTCTCGATCTGCCGCTTCATGGCTTCCACCCAGCGCGGATGCGAGTGGCCGATGCTGGCCACGGCGTGCCCCCCGTACAGGTCCAGGTACGCGTGCCCGCGATCGTCGTAGACGAAGCTTCCCGCTCCGCGAACGAGGTTCAACGGGAGCCGGATCGACTGGTAGACACCGAGCGTATATTTGTCCTCGAGCTTCCGCGTCGGGTCGAATTGGGAAACGACGGAATTCGTCATACGAAACCTCCCGGCAACCGGAGCCCGTCGGTCTCTTCGAGCCCCATCGCGCAGTTCATGTTCTGGATCGCCTGACTCGCCGCGCCTTTCCCGAGATTGTCGATCGCCGAGAAGACGACGGTCCCCCGCCCCGCCTCGCCGGCCACGCCGATCACCGAGCGGGGCGTTCCCTGGACCGTTCTCAGGTCGGGTGAACCGTCGATCACGTCGATGAGGGCTTCCTCCCCGTACACGCGGTCGAAAGCGCGACGAACGTCCGCCGCCGGCTTCCCGGGAAGAAACAACGTCGCGAAGATTCCCCGGGAGATCGGTGCCGACTGCGGAACGAACTGGAGGTGTACGGGCGAAGACGATCGCGTCCCGAGAAACCACTCGACCTCGAGCAGGTGCTGGTGCGCGAGCACCTTGTATGCGCGGAGATTCTGGACGCGTTCCGGGTGATGTGTCGTGCGGCCCGGCTCGCGGCCCGACCCGGACGACCCCGTCAGGGCCGTCACGCAAATCGGGTCCTCGAGCAGTCCGGTCTCGAGCAGGGGGTACAGGGCCAGCAGGAGTCCGGTCGCGAAGCAACCGGGATTCGAGATCAGGCGGGCGCCGGCCAGATTCTTCCTCTCGGCCTCGGTGAACCCGTAGACGAAACGGTCGAGCAACGCCGGAGCGCGGTGCGCGCTTCCGTAATACCGCTCGAAGCCTTCCGGATCCGGCGTGCGGAAATCTCCGGCGAGGTCGATCACGATCGGGCCGTTTTCTCCGCCCGCAAGCCGCGGAACGACGTCCTGCGATTCGCCGTGGGGAAGCGCGAGAAACACGACGTCCACGTCGCGGGCCATCGTTTCGCCTTCCTCGGCGCTCGAGAAGCAGAGGGGCACGAAAGCCCCGAGGTTCGGAAACACCTCGCCGACTGGCTTCCCGGCATCCCGATTCGCCGTGGCAAAGACCAGTTCCAGGGATGGATGGACGCTCGCGTACCGCATCAACTCGGCACCGATGTAGCCGGAGGCGCCGAGAATCCCGGCCCGCTTCTTCCATTCTCTGGTCATGGGAGTCTCGCGTTCAGGAGACCTTGCGGTTCTTCATGTCCAGCAGCCCGAGGACGACCTCGGCCATTCGCGCCGGCTGGCGGCCGGCGTTCACGGCCGGACGTTTCAGGTTGGCTTCGATGTAATCGATCCCCACCGAGTTGTCCGTGACTGGACCGGAATAGAGATCGATGTGCATTCCCCGATCGCTGGTGAAGCGATCGCCCGCCCACGCGCCTGCGAGGTCGTTCGCGCAGAACGCGTGCACGCGGATGGCGCCTCGGATCTCCGCGTCGCTCAGAATGTCCAGAACTCCATAGTCCCCGATCAGCCCGTCGCCGAGCTCGAGCAGGATCACTTCCGGGTCGGCCTTCGTCAGGTCTCCAATCACGGCTTTGGACATCCGGACAAGGCTCGGCGCGTCGACGCCGGCCGTGGACGGATAACCGGCATCCTGGAACGAGCAGATGCGCACGGCGCCGTTGTCCTGCATCGCGAACAGGTCCCGGAGACAGGCGACGCCGGTGAGCTTCCCGGCGGCCACGCGAATCCCGCTCTTGGTGAGCCCCTGGATCAGCTTCGAGAGGAAACTGGTCTTCCCGCTCTGCATGCAGGTTCCCGACACGATCACGACCGGAGGCAGGTCGAGACCCTCCAGCGTCTCCACCGCCGGAATCGTGTCGTCCTTGAGGTTTGGGATCCGGCCGTCGGCCAGCGGCATCCCCACCACCTCGCAAGCCAACGGCGAGGTGTCCCCCGTGTCCGCCGCCGGCGCTCCGATCACGCCCCCGCGATTCAGGATCGCCAGCCGGTCGCCGACGGCCAGTTGGGCCGGTACTTCTCCCGGCCATCCGCGCAACGCGCGCCGCCGGCCGAGCGCCCCCACGACGATGTCGCCGCCGAACATGCGGATCATGCGGCCGTCGATCAGCTCGAGCTCCTGTTCGGACTTTCCCGCGGGAAGCACGCGAACGACGACAACGTTGCCGCTCTTCGCCTCGACCCGTTCGTTCAGTTCGATCTCGTCGGGGATGTCCAGCCGGGAAACGACCGAAGCGATCTTGTCGGCTTTGACTCTGGGCATGGTCACTCCTTCCCCGTGGCCCGGGTGGCCCGGTGGTGCAGCTTCGCCGGGACCGACGCGATCTTCGCGAATCCACGCGTATCCCGCCCGTTCCACAACTCCGGAAGCTCGCCGTACACCCCGGCTTTCGGATCCATCATGCTGTGCGGGCTCCGGACGCCGGTGACGGCGAACGCGCCCGATCCGAGACGGACCCGCGCTTCACCGGACACGCGTTCCTGGGAGTGGTCGATCAGAGCTTCGATATCGCGGAGCGCGGGCTCGAACGCCAGCCCCTCGTGCAGCAACTTCCCGTAGAACTCGCCGGCCTGGTCCTTCCAGTAACGTTGCCATCCGGTGGTCGTGATCTTCTCCAGCTCCCGAT
>CAZTTI010000509.1:0-4679 GCA_964615925.1 uncultured Solibacteraceae bacterium | reverse complement strand
GACGAAGCGCGTCACATCCTGTTTTACCTGGAAGAGCTCTTCGACCACGTGATCATTGATGTCTACGAATCGCTCGAGGAGGCGCTGGGCGAGGCCGGGATCGAGATCGGTTTTCGCGCGCGACCGCTTCGTTTCGGAACCTGGGTCGGTGGCGACCGGGACGGGAACCCCCATGTGACGGCCGGTGAGACGCTCGATATCCTTCGTTTGATGAATATCCGGGCGCTCGAGCGGCTGGCGCGGTCGGTTTCCGAGGTGGCGGCGATGCTGAGCCACTCGATGACCATCGTCGGTATCAGCGATGAGCTCCAGCAATCTCTCGAGCGGGAGCGCGAAGCTCAGCCCGGCGTCCACGCCGCGTTCTGGAGCATGAACGAGCAGGAGCCCTATCGATTGAAGTGCGCCTTCATTTACGAACGGCTCCAGAACGGGATCCGCCATGCGCGGAGTGAAGCCGCTGGGCCGCGATACGCGTCGAGGGACGCGTTGCTCGACGACCTCGAGATGATGGACCGCTCGCTCCGCGCCCATCGTGCGGCGGCGTCCGCGAATGGGTCCGTCCGCCGGCTCGCGCGCCGGGCGTCGGTCTTCGGTCTGACGTTCGCGACGATGGACATCCGGGAGCACTCCCGCGTGACCGGGGCGGCGGTGTCCGAGCTGATCGGTTCCGCCGACGGCCGCGCGCCCGGGCCGGTTCCTCTCGACCGCCTCGTAGCCGAGCTCGACAGCCGTCGCGTGCTTGTGATCCCGACCGCGACGTATTCGAAACCGGCAGCGGAAGTTCTGGCGACGATGAAGGCCGTCGCGCAGGCGCAGGAACTGTACGGGGGCGACGTCATCGAATCGTGGATCGTCGCGATGACGCGCGACGTGGACGACTTGCTCGCGGTTCTGGTCCTGGCCAGGGAGGCCGGCCTCGTCGACGTCGGGCGCGGCGTGGCTCGGCTGGAAGTTGTTCCGCTCTTCGAGTCGATCGACGACCTCCGCCGGTCGGCGGACGTCATGGACCGGTTTCTTTCCATTCCCGCAGTTCGCCGCCTGGTCGCACTCCGTGGTGACGTCTCCGAGGTGATGCTCGGCTATTCCGACTCGAACAAGGACGGGGGTATCACGACGTCCCGGTGGGAGCTCTACAAGGCCCAGCACGAACTACGGCGGGTCGGGGAAAAGCACGGGGTCCACTTCCGCCTCTTTCACGGCCGCGGCGGCTCGGTCGGGCGCGGAGGCGGCCCCTCGCGCGACGCCATCCTCGCCCAGCCGCACGCCACGGTGGGTGGCCGGATCAAGATTACCGAGCAGGGTGAGGTCGTGTCGGATCGTTACGGTAAGCCGGACCTTGCGCGACGGCATCTCGAGATCATGGTTGGTTCGGTCCTGGAGGCCACGCTTACCCACACCGAACCGTGGCAGACGCCCGACGAGGTGGGCCGCTGGTTCGGCGCAATGGATCGGATGTCGGAGGCGGCTTATCGCAAGTATCGCGGACTGGTGGACGGCGAAGGGTTTGCCGAATACTTCGCGCGGTCGACCCCGGTGGAGGACCTGGGGGCGATGAAGATCGGATCGCGTCCGGCGCGCCGGACCGGCAGCCAGGGGGAGGTGACTCTGGACGACCTGCGCGCGATCCCGTGGGTCTTCGGCTGGACGCAATCCCGGCAGATCGTACCCGGCTGGTACGGCGTGGGCACCGCGCTCGGTGAGGTGGAAGAGGCCGGGCGGTGGACGACGGCCCGCGAGATGTACTGGAAGTGGAACTTTTTCCGCACCTTCATCTCCAGCGTGGAGATGACGCTATTCAAGGCGGATCTGGAAATCGCCCGCGCGTACGTCGAAGAGCTCGTGCCGCGCGAACTCCATGTTTTCTTCGAGGATATCCAAGAAGAGTACGCACGCACCCGGGCGCGTGTGCTGGCGCTCACCGGGGCGGACGATCTGCTCGACGACATGCCCGTATTGAAGCGCACGCTCGGAGTGCGGGCGAACTACATCGCGCCGCTGAACTACCTTCAGGTGGCGCTGTTGAAGCGGGTGCGCTCGGAGGGGGACCCGGATCCGGATGTACGGCGGGCATTGCTGTTGTCGATCAATGGGATCGCGGCGGGGTTGAAGAATACGGGGTAGGGTGGGCGCAACCTCAAACATCGAAGAACGATCGTTCAAGACGCGCATCCTGCGCTGAACGATCGTGCATCCGGCGACTTCGTGTCGCCGGATGGTAGGGTGCGGGTTTTCGCGGATTGAAGGGGGCGCAACTCCGGGGCGTTCCGGGCCTCGTCTTGACTTCAGTGTGGCCCCCAAACATATTCGTTTCAGGAGTCGCATATGAGTCATAGTGCAGTGAGTATCTTCTTGAGCTCGGTGAGCCGGGACCCCAGCCTGGCTGAAGAGTTCGACCACCTGCTGGCCAGTGGCGAGGATCGCGCGGTGCCAGCCGAACAGGTCGTGGAGATGGCCCGCAGCAAGGGATACCGGTTCACGACGCGGGAGTTGAAGGCGTTTCTGGCCACGGGCATGTCGCTCGAGGCGATGGAGACGTTCCGGCACGCCCCGGAAGCCTACGGGCAGCTCAACATCAACGTCGAGATCGACGGGATCGCGTTCGAAGTCGAGCCGGACGGGTACATCCTGTTTACCTGACGGTGTGAAACAATGGGCCCCGATGGCCCCCACTCTGCCTGAGCTCGAGTTCCGCACTTCGGATGAGTGGCGCCGATGGCTCGCCGGCCATCACGCCAAACACGTGGGTGTGTGGCTCGTCTTTCGCAAGAAGCACACCAGTGCCCCCTCGATCCCGTACGAAGACGCGGTGAACGAAGCCCTGTGTTTCGGCTGGATCGACAGCCTCGTCAGGCGCCTCGACGACGAGCGCTACGCGCGCAAGTTCACCCCCCGCCGCGACGGCAGCGTCTGGTCTGACATCAACCGCCGCCGCTGGGATGCGCTCGAGAAGGCCGGCAAGCTGGCCGCGGCCGGCCGCCGGGCGGCGCCGACCGAGAATCGTTATGAACCGGTCGACCGGATTCTGGCCGAGGTTGCCGAACTGCCGGAGTACATCGAGAAGGCTTTCCGCCGGAAGAAGAAGACCTGGAGGTTTTTCGAAAGCTTGCCCCCCGGCGCCCGGCGGATGTTCGTCCTGTGGATCCATACGGCAAAACGCGAGGAGACGCGGCAGAAACGGATCCGGGAATCGCTCGCGCGCCTCGATCGCGGTGAACGCCTCGGTCTCAAGTAGCTATCGCGCAAGCCGGTAGACGCCTTCCTCCACGCGTTCGGCCACGCCGGCGGCGACCAAGGCATGGTTGCCGAGCCCGGCTTCGGCGCGCGCGAGCCCCGTCACGCGCGCCAGTTCGCCCCGCAACTCCTGGCCGGCGCCTTCCAGGTAACAGCGGGCGATTTGTTCGAGCGCGGCGTTCCGCGACATCCTTGCGCTGAACTCGTCGGGGAAGCGGCCCGAAGCAATTTCCCAGATGTAGCTGAACCTGGGTTCGTAGACCGCCTCGCCGGGGACGACGATCATCGCGGACTGGAGTTCCTCGATCGCGCGGTTGAAATCCTTACGGTCGGCGACGCCGGACGCGGAGCGCAGATCGGCCGTTCCCATTTCCCATTCCCGCCGCAGGACGCGAAGCACGCGCCGGGCGTCGGGCCCGAGGCGCTGGGGCTCGCCCTTTTTCGGGATGCCCCAGATCGCCCGGAAAGCGCGGATCATCCGCGGCGCCACCAACATCGTGCGGCCCCGGCACATCTTCGCGTAATACACGTGGCCGCGCCGCATGATCTCGTCTTTCAACCGCCAGGTCAGAGACGTCTCCGGATCTTTCTGGACGTTGCGCGGGAAAACGGCGTCCCGCCGCCCGCAGACCGCCATGTAGAGCGACGGGCCCGGCTTCCGCGAGTCCTGGAACGCCGCCGCGAAGCCGACGTCTTCGACGAAACGTTCGGCGTCTTCGACGGTCTCCACTTTGAAGCGTTCGTCGCGGCGCCAGTGCCGGTCCCGGTGGTCTTCTATCTCTTCGGGCACTGCGGCAGGCTTCGGCATCGGTAGGCGGAAGTGTACCGCGGCCCGGGAACGAACGCGTCAGGCGGGGCCTTTCTCCACGGGACGCTTCGCGTCGACCCAGCCCTTCATCCCGGCCTCGAAGTCGCTGACGTTGGTGAACCCGGCGCTCTCGAGCTTTTCGGCGGCTTTGGGCGAAGCCTGGCAGTCCCGGTCGGCACAATAGACCACGACGGGTTTCGTGCGGTCGGCCACCTGTTCGGCCATTCGGTCGACGAACCCTTCGTCGCTGACCGGGATGTTGATCGATCCGGGGATGTGCTGCTTCTTGAACAGGGGTTCGTCGAGGACGTTGACGAGCAGGAACTCGTCGCCGCTCTTCTTCTTCTGGATCAGTTCGGTCGTGCTGAGTGTTTGCATGACTACCTCCTCAGCCGAAAGAGGCCTCGCGCGGTCCGGCCGTTACGCGGTCTGTGCCAAAGTTTGTGGCAGAATGGCGGGTTGGTTCATTGGGAAGACAAGGAGCTGGTGCGATGAAGGATCCCCGTCTGCTCGACGGCGTGGCGGTGCGCGACCGCATCCTGGAAAAAGTTGCCGACGAGGTGAAGGCCGCCTCCCGCGCTCACTCGATCGGACGGTTGGTATCGATATCGATCGGGGAAATCCCGGAAATCGCCGTCTA
>CAZTTI010000508.1:0-3651 GCA_964615925.1 uncultured Solibacteraceae bacterium | reverse complement strand
TCTTCGTCACCAGCCCATGGGGCATCGGAATCCTCAAACTCAGCGGCAGCACGCTCGACGCTTCGGCCATGGCTCCGAACGGCAGCCGCTTCAACGGGTGGCTGCTCAACACGCGTGACAACAGCTGCCATGGGTTCGCCGACATGACCGGCAACCGACGCGCCAACGCGCTGCTCTCCAGCCCGTGGGGCCTCGGCATCCTGGCGCAGCGCGGCAGCAGCTTTTCGGTACCCTTCATGGCGCCGAACGGCACGCGCTTCGGCGGCTGGCTGCTGAACACCGGAGACAATCGGTTCTTTTAGCGCCCGAGCTTTCAGCCCCACAAGCTTCTTGCCCGGCGAGAACACCTGCCGGGCCGTTCTCGCCCCTGGCGATCGTCTGCCAGTATGCTTGCACTTCTTACGTCTTAATATGAATCTGGCGCGGGTTCGGCTGGACGAACCCACGCGCGGCTGAGGTGACTGCACGACATGAGCGAACTACTCGGAATGTCCTTCGACAGCGCGGCGTCACCGGCCGTGCACATCCGGGGCTGGGCGGGCGAGGAATCTCCCGGACCGCCGCCGACCGGATGGGGCGTGGCGTGGTACCCGGACGGCGAAGAGGGCGCGGTGGTCGTCAAGGACCCGTTCCCCACCGGGGATACGGCCTTGAGCCGGGTCCTGCGCGATTGGGAACGGTTCCGGGGCGGGGTCTTCCTCTTCCACATCCGGGGTGCCGCGAAACGGGCGCGCCAGGAAAACACCCATCCGTTCTGCCGAAGCTACGGAGGCCATGACTGGCTGTTCGCGCACAACGGGGAGTTGGATGCCGACCGTTTGCGCGCGATGTCGGAAGGCCCTGAAGCGGTTTACGAACCCGTGGGCCGGACCGACTCGGAACGGGCCCTGTGCTGGCTTCTGAACACGATTCGCGCGGCCGGCATGCGGCGCCTCGGCGACATCGGGTGGCCCCAGCTCCATCGGTGGATGCGGGAACTGGACGCGCTCGGAACGCTGAACGCCATCATCACGGATGGACACGACCTCGCCGCGTACCGCGACGAGGCCGGCTTCAACTCGCTGCACTTCACCCGGATCGCGCCTCCCCATCGGACCACGAACCTGCGAAACAACGTGGTGGAGATCGACTTCGGAGATCCGCTGGACATCAACCGCACGATGGTGCTGGTTGCGACGACTCCGGCCGAAGGCGCCGTCTGGTCGCCCGTCGAACGCGGAGAGCTCCTCGTTGCGCGGAACGGGGCCATCGTCTACCGCAGCAGTCTTTCGACCGCAACCGTCGATCGTCCGGCGAGTCGCGATCGCGCGATCATGGGGGCCGATCCCGCCCTGGACCGGCCGCCGCTCGCCACCGGAGTCCTCGAATCACCGGAAACTCCCCTGGACACGATGGTCGAGGGCCGGATCCTGAGCGATACGGCCGGGGCGTTCGCGCCCGCCGTGCATTCCGGCCAAAGGCGGTCCTCATCGGAACGCGTTCTCCACGTCGTTCATGAAACCGAATACCGCTACCGCGAATCCGTCGAGCGAAGCACGCACCTCTTGCGTCTCCAGCCGGTTCACGATCTCACACAGGAACTGCTGGAGCATCAACTCGAGACATCCTCGACCGGAGAGCTCGTCGAATACGAAGACGTCTTTGGGAACCGGACCAAGCGGATGAGGATTCGACGGCCGTATTCGACGTTCCGGCTCGTCGCCCGGTCCCGGGTCCGCGTCCGTCGCCCGCGCCCCGTCGCGCCCCAGGCCCGCGCGACCTCGCTCCCGCTGGTGTGGATGCCGTGGCAGAGACAGATGATGCAGTCGTACCTGCTACCCCCCGAGCTCCCGGAGACCCAGTTGCGGGAGCTCTCGGAGTTCGCAATGAGCTTCGCCGAACGGCAGGACTACGACCTGCTGGAAACGCTCGCCGACATGAACGAGACCATCCGCAGGGACTTTTTATACGAAACCGAATCAACGACGCTGGAAACCACGCCTTTCGAGGTCTACGTGGCCCGGCGCGGGGTGTGCCAGGACTTCGCCAACCTCTTCATCTGCCTCTCCCGGCTGCTTGGCATTCCTGCCCGGTACCGCGTCGGCTACATCTACACGGGCGGGAACGACGCGAACAAGATCCAGTCCGATCGGTCACACGCCTGGGTCGAGGTCTATGTCCCATGGACGGGATGGCTCGGCTACGACCCGACCAACGGCTGCCTGGCCGAATTGGACCACGTTCGAGTGGCGGCGGGGCGCAACTTCCGCGACGCGACACCGACGTCGGGAACGATCTACAAGGGCGGGAACGGCGAGACCCTGAGCGTTCGGGTGCACGTGAGCGTCGAGTCCGACGAGGCCGCCGGCGGTTGATCCGGCGCGGATGGACAAATTTGTCGCTTCAACCCAGGTTTTCGATTGAGTAACATGCGAGACAGCCGATGCGCTTCCGACCATATTCCACCGACGGTTTCTACGACGAGCTCTTCGATAACGACGGCAATCCGCGACCCGGCGCACAGCGGCTGGTAGAACGCGTGGAGTCGCTCCCGCCCGGCGAACTGCTTGCCCGGCAGAAGGCGGCCGAGCAGGCCCTGTTCGGCATGGGAATCACGTTCACCGTCTACGGGGACGACGAGGGGACCGAGCGGATCTTCCCGTTCGACATCATTCCCCGCATCATCGAGGCCTGGGAGTGGGAGCGGCTCGAACGGGGCCTGATCCAACGCGTCAAGGCGCTGAACCTCTTCATCGACGACATCTACCACGACCAGAAAGTTCTCGAGGACGGCGTGGTTCCGGCCGACCTGGTCAGGACGGCCAAGTCCTTTCGCCCGGCGTGCATGGGGATCGATCCCCCGCGGGGAGTCTGGTGTCACATCACCGGAACCGACCTGGTTCGGGACTCCGCCGGGGAGTTCTACGTCCTCGAAGACAACCTCCGGTGCCCCTCCGGAGTCTCTTACGTCCTCGAGAACCGGCGCGTCCTCAAGGAAACGTTCCCGGTCGTGTTCGAGACGTCCCGGGTCAAGCCCGTCAGCGACTACACGAGCCGCCTTCTCGCCATGCTCGAATCGGTCGCCCCTCGAGGACGCGGCCGGCCGAGAGTTGCTCTGCTGACGCCGGGGACGTACAACTCCGCCTATTTCGAGCACTCGTTCCTGGCACGGGAAATGGGCGTGGAACTCGTCGAGGGACGCGACCTGGCCGTCGTGGACGGACACCTCGTGATGCGGACCACGACGGGTCCGGAACGGATCGACGTTCTCTATCGCCGGATCGACGACGATTTTCTCGACCCGCTCGTGTTCCGGAAGGACTCTGCGCTGGGCGTCCCCGGCATCTTCGACGCATATTACCGCGGCAACCTGACGCTCGCAAACGCCCCGGGGTGCGGAGTCGCCGACGACAAGGTGATATACGCCTACGTGCCCGCGATCATCAAGTATTACCTGGACGAGGACCCCATCATCCCCAACGTCCCGACGTTCGTGTGCTGGGACGACGTCCAGCGCCAGCACGTCCTGGAGAACATCGGCGATCTCGTCGTCAAGAGCGCGAACGAAGCGGGTGGCTATGGTATGCTCGTCGGCCCCGCATCGACCGAGAAGGAACGCGAACACTTCAAGGAGCAAATCCAGGACAACCCGAGAAACTTCATCGCGCAACC
>CAZTTI010000507.1:0-7405 GCA_964615925.1 uncultured Solibacteraceae bacterium | reverse complement strand
CGACCTCCTGGCCCGGCTCCGGGCGGCGTGACGCGCCGGGTCTTCGATCTCGAACAACGAGAACAGAGTCTCAATCGGGCAGGATTTCCAGCTCGAAGTGCCCTGGCGCCAGACCGGCCGGCACTTCCCCTTCCCGGACGGCGCGAAGAAGATCCCGCGGATCGTGCTCGAGCAGCGCGTAGTGCGTCTGTTGCTCCAACTCGGCGCGGAGCGTGCACTCCTCGTAGGCGATCGCGTCGTCGATGTAAGGAATCCGAAGTTGTCCCTCGCGGACGGTTTCGAGAAACGCCATCGCTTCCTGGGAAGCAAACGGCATCGGAGGCACTTTCGCGAAATGCGCATCCAGGAGGTCTTCGAGAAACCCCTCCCCCGAGTGGAGCCGGATGAGGCCGGTGAGCAAACCGAGAGACTTCACAAGGGCCCCCGCACGGAACTTCCAGATCAGGCGCCGGACCAGGGCGATGCTCGGATCCCGCCCGAGTTCCTTTCCCAGGCTCCTCGAGGTGCGACCGAACACGACCAGTTCGCCGAGCGCGGTTTCCCAATCCCCGGGCCGGATCCCAGTCGAGATCGGCTTTGGGAATGACCGGCGCGCCATGGCGCCCGACGGCCGGAAACGCGAACGGTCGTACACGGTCCGAATGGCTTCGAGCTGGCCCCGGATGGCGTCGATGCCATAGAGCGGCACGAACGACGGAAACACTTCGTAAACGACGGCTTTGAGATTGGGGAGGAGCGGGATGACGTCCTCGAGCAGTTCGAGAACCGGGCCGGGCACCGGGCCGGAGTGCGCATCGAGCCAGTAGCCGTCGAACTCGAAACCGCCCGCCACGTGGATCTCCCAGACGCGTTCGAGGGGAATGGCGGACAGAAAGCCGTCCACCGGTTGCCGCCCGTTCCGTTCGTTGGTCCAGACGTTGTGGATGTCCAGCAGGATTCCGCAATCGGCCTCCTCCGTGGCGATCGCCACGAATTCTCCGTCGGAGATCTCGCCGGCGCGGGGCGCGAGGTAGTTCACCGTGGTTTCTACCGCCAGCGGCACCGGCAATCGTCTCGCGAGATCGCGGACCGTCCGGGCCGCTTCGCGCGCGCCGTCCACGGTCTGAAGGGGCGGCAACATGAACCCGGTGTGAACCGGGGTGCCGCCGGAGGAGATTTCCGTGAAGGCCAGGTGCTCGCTGACCCATGGGACCCGGAAACTCTGGATCATCGTCGCGAGGCTCCGCACGAATCCCGCCGGCGGACGCCGGGTCCCGCCGAGTCCTTGCCCCACGCTGTGCAGGAGCTTGGGCTGCGGAAATTCGGAAAGGCGTCTCCGCGTGCTCTCCGAAAGCGAAAAGGAGGCGGACGCCGGGTCCTCGACGAGACCCAGAGTCTGGGGCTCCACTTCGATGACGTCGATCAGTGCGGCGTCCCCGGACGCGAGCAGGGGCTCGAGCCCGGGGACGTACACCACGCCGACCCCCAGGGTCGGCAGGTCAGCCTTCAAAAATTCCTCCTCCGACCAACCCTTCATTGATATTGAGCTTTTCATCCACGAGGAAGCGTCGCGTGATGTCGAAGCGGATGTCATACCCCGAACAACACGCCGGACACCCCAGTCGGTCGAGGATACTGGCCTGGACCTTTTGGAAGGACTTCAGGTCAAAGGCGACCTTGGCCGGGAGCGTGACTCGGACGACGTTCGTGGACAGGCGGGCAGTGGGTTCTAATTCACGACTCATGTGCAGACTCCGTTAGTTCAAATCGAGGTGGTCGTTAGAGAGCCCGCGTCCAAGACGTGCCACGCAGGCTGTAGAGGGGTCACTGCCGGGCACGAACGAGACCGCGCGGAATCACGGCCGCACGACGCCGGCAGTCGGATCGTTTTGTACTATAGCGATTCCGGCTAATCAACGAAAAATATTTATTGGAGTTGCGAGACGCCGCACACTCCGAACGCCTGGACGGCTGTTGGAAATCCGCTCTATACTCGACACGCGACGACACTCCGGGAGGATCACCGACGATGGCGACAGAGACCGCAACCCAATGGACGCTCAAAGGCACCGGATACGAGTTCTGCAACTGTGACTTCGGCTGCGGCTGCAACTTCGCGGGATTCCCGAACTCGAAGGACGGGAGCTGCCGGGCGCTGGTCGGGATGGTGATCCGCAAAGGCCATTGTGGAGATGTGGACCTGTCCGGCCTGAAGTGCGCGGCGCTGGTAGCCTGGCCCAAAGCCATCCACGAAGGAAATGGGAAATGCGTGTTCGTGGTCGAACCGGGAACCACCGACGAGCAGATTGGCGGGTTGAGCCAGATCTTCACCGGTGCCCTTGGCGGAATGCCGTGGGAGCTTATGGGACCGACGTTCGAGGTGGTCGGACTCGAAAAGAAGAGGATCACCATCACCGGATCGGGAACGAAGAGCACGTTCATCGTGGACGGAATCGGCGAGGGGCGCGGGACGAGCTTCAAGAATCCGGTCACGGGCGAGGACCACGCGGCCGTCGTCGATCTTCCGGCTGGCTTCATCTGGACGCGCGGCGAGTGCGGCGTCGGGAGCCACAAGGCAGCGGCGTCGGGCGTGTCGCTCGAAGCGGAAAACACGAACTGGATCCTGTACGAATTCGACTGGTCCAACTGACTCTTTGGAAACCCTGCTCCGCCGAGAACGCCTGATTCTGGGTGTGTGCCTGTCCGTCGTCGTTGGTCTCGCCTGGTGGCATCTGCTGGACATGGACCCGAACATGGAAGGGATGTCCATGTCCGGAATTTCGGACGGCATGGCCATGGATCCCGCCCCGTGGTCGGCTGCCGATTTCGCCCGGCTCTTCCTGATGTGGTCGGTCATGATGGTCGCCATGATGGTGCCGTCGGCCGCCCCCATGGCCCTGACTTTCCTCTCGGTGAACCGGCAGCGGCGAGCGCGGTCGGCCCGTGTTGTTTCGACGTGGATCTTCGTTCTCGGATACGTCGCGGTCTGGACGGCCTTTTCGCTCGTCGCCACCCTCGCCCAGTGGGGCCTGCACGAAGCCGCCCTGATCTCGACGTCGATGGCGCTGACCAGCCCCCTCGTGACGGGCGCCGTCCTGATCGGAGCGGGCGTCTATCAATGGACGCCGCTCAAGAAACGGTGCCTCACCGGCTGTCGTTCGCCCCTCTCCTTCCTGATGAGCCGGTGGAGGGAAGGGGCGTGGGGAGCGTGGAAGATGGGGCTCGAGCACGGGAGCTTCTGCGTCGGCTGCTGCTGGGTCCTGATGGCGTTACTGTTCGTCATCGGAGTCATGAACCTGGGGTGGGTGGCGGCGATCGCCGCCTTCGTCATCGCCGAAAAGGTCGTTCCCAGCGGAGATGTTTTCGGAAAGGTGGCCGGGGCCGCGTTCGCGCTCGCGGGAGTGGCGGTGCTCGTCGGCTGGATTTGAGAACCGCGTCCGATCTCCCCGGAGTCCGTCTTCACTCGACGACAGACCGTGCCCGTTCTATACTCCATCCACGGTGAGCATTCTGGGATCGCATCGATCCATTTGATCCATTCGATCCGTGGTTTTTCCCTTCGCTCCTTCACCAAGGGAGATTGACGGAAACGCCGAAAGGCACGCGTTCACGCTCGAGCCGCTGTTCTCGTTCACGCTCCTCTCTCGTTCTCGCCGCTCCGGGCGGCGTTCCATCGGTCCCCATGTTCAACGAGGAGGTGTCCGATGAGCAGTCTGTTGATGGCTTTTCTGACCATCGAGATCGCGCTCACGCTGTTGCTGGCGGCGTTGTACGTCTACGACAAGCGGCTGGAGTTCGATGAGAATGACACGCTGATTCTGGACAGCGCGGAAGAGCACCTGGTGACGGGACAAGCCGAACTTCGATTGAAGGTCCGAAAGGTCGAGTCCTGGTTGAAATACACCGGGATCGGCTGGCTCGTCCTGGGCGTTTTCACTTTCGGACTCTACGTCGCTGAAGGCATCGGACTGGTCTAGACCGACGCGCCCGAAAAGGAAGCGGCGGCACAGTGCCGCCGCTTCCGGGTTTGGAGGATCGCCTACTCCAGATCGAACCGGTCGAGCGTCATCACCTTGGTCCACGCCGCGACGAAGTCCTCGACGAAGGTTGCCTCCCCGTCGGCGGCGGCATAGAACTCCGAGACCGCCCGAAGCTCGGAATGGGAACCGAAAATCAAGTCCACCGGGGTCGCCGTCCACTTCAGCCCGCCCGTGGAACGGTCGCGTCCTTCATAGACGCCGGCGGTCGAAGACGGAGCCCACACCGTGGACATGTCGACGAGGTTGACGAAGAAGTCGTTCGTCAACGTGCCCGGGCGATCCGTGAACACGCCATGGTCCGACCCGCCGGCATTCGCATCGAGCGCCCGCAGGCCGCCGCCCAGGACCGCCATTTCAGGAACCGTCAGCTCGAGCAGCGCCGCTTTCTCCACCAGCATTTCGGCCGGCGATCGGGAGTTCCCGCCGGCGAAGTAGTTGCAGAACCCGTCCGCCGCCGGCTCGAGCACCGCGAACGACTCCACGTCGGTGTCGGCGGCGGAGGCGTCCATACGGCCCGGCGCAAACGGCACGTCGAGGTCGATCCCCCCGTTCGCGGCCGCCTGCTCGATCGCCGCGGCGCCGCCGAAAACGATCAGGTCGGCCAGCGAGACCCGCTTGCCGCCCGGCTGCGAGTTGTTGAACTCGTCCTGGATGTCTTCCAGGTCGTCTTCTCGGATTCAAAGCACCGTTCGGGGAACCAACGTAACAACGAACGACACATAGATCCAATGTATTGTTTCTATTTCTAATAGTAATGAACTTAAACAGGGCTTCGATGGGGAAACCTCGGGGGCCTTGCGGCAAAAGATGGATCGTTGCCCCGGTCCGATCGATCCTCTATACTCCGTGCCTCGATAGTCCGTGCTTCGCTATTCCCGGTTTCATCGAACCGGCTTTGTCGCCATAGGAGAAACCCATGTTCATGGTCCGCTCGACCCTCAACTCGAAACCCGGCAGGGTGCGCGAGCTCGTCGACAAATTCAAGGCGATGAACGCCATCCTGAAGGATCTCGGCCTCGGCGAATTTCGTCTGTACACCGACGTTTCAGGGGAGGCGTTCTGGACGATGGTGGCTGAGCGTGAGTTCGAAACGCTGGGCGCGATCGAGGAAACGGAAAAGAAGGTGATGGCCGATTCCCGGGTCCAGGCGGCGATGGAGGGATATCACGAGCTGGTCGTTTCCGGGAAGCGGGAGATCTTCAAGGTGGAAGCGTAGGCAAGAAATCCCGGGGGGCCCGCGATCGTTCGATCGGTTCCCCCCGGGACTCGACGGCCACTCGTCAGCAGGTGACGTCAGGGAACGGCGCAGCCGAGGACGACCTGCAATTCCAGCCCGATTTCGATGAGCCCGGTCGACTTTTCCGGAGTGAGCGGCGGCGTATTCGCGATCACCCGGTCGACGAAGCTCCGGATCTGGCTGCACGCGGCCTCGTCACGGCCCCGTTCCATGCTGCGACGCGCATTGATCAGGAGCCGCGTCATCGCCGTCGCCTGCCCGTGATTCAATCCGAGCGCGACGAGTTCATCCACGTCGTCGATGAGACGGATGGTGGTCTCCTCCGCGGCGACCGTCTGCGGGGCCGACCATGTCCCCGGTGCGAGGTAGGTGGCGCCCCCATCCATCGGCGCATTGTCGTCGACCGGCGAGGGCTGGCTCAGATACGCGTAATCGGAGTCCAGGAGATCGATGCCGCCGGAGGTGAGGATCGATTTCCACGCCTCCCCTTCACCGGCGTCATCACAACACAGGATGAACATCTTCCACGCGGTGACGAGCCCGGCTCCATCGGTCGAGACCGTGGCTTCGCTCGCGTCATTGATGATGGCCGACGAAAACACGAGTTCCTGATGGCCATCGGCCAAGGTGAGACCGAATCCCGGAAACCCCGTGACGTCCACCTGATCGAGATTCGCGGGAAGGGGCGCAAGGAACGTCAATGTCGCCCGGACGTGGTCGTCGTTTGTATACGACGAACCCTCGGATGGCGTGAAGACCGTAAAGCCGTTCCCCGTGTATTCGTACAAGACCTGGGCATTCGCCGGCGTCGCGAACGAAACGCTCAGGATCGCAAGCGCGAAGACCAAGCCGATCGAGTTGCGCAATGGTCGACTCCCTGTCGTTGAAGCCATTGTTTTCCCCTCCCATTTTCACGCTATCTGCGTTTTTGAACTTTTGAAACTGTCTCGCCGGGCCCCGATCTTTGTCAACACGATGACGCGAAGTGTCGATACCTTGACGAAAGGGAAAGATCCGCAGACGACGGGACCCTCCGTCCTAAGTTCCATCGGCTCAACGGAATGTGTGCGACAATACCGGGACCCGACACCCGGAATCGAAGAACCCAACAGGAAGGCAGCCCGTGGATCGACCTCAACCGAAGGATTTTTTCAAGGACTGGAAGGACCGCGAAGCTCTTGCCGAGAGCATGATCCCCCTCATCGGCAAGCTCTACCGCGAGAACAACGTTGCGCTCTACATGTACGGCCGGAACCTCGTCAACCGGTCCGTCATCGATATCCTGAAGGCCCACCGGTTCGTCCGGCAGATCGAGGAGAACGAGCTTTCGGTCTTCGAGACGTTTCCCCTCGTCCAGGCCCTCGCCAAAATGGACCTCGGGCCGGCTCACATCGACGTCGGGAAGCTCACGGTCATGTACCAGACCGACCCCGGCCGGCCGCTGGACGACTTCCTGCAGGAGGCCGTCGGAAACGACGTCGGCCAGAAGCGCAAGCCGCTGCCCGAACCCCAGGACGTCGTCCTGTACGGATTCGGCCGCATCGGGCGGCTGGTGGCGCGTCTGCTGATCGAAAAAGCCGGTGGCGGGGACCTCTTGCGGCTCAGGGCCATCGTCATCCGGAAAGGCAAAAACGCGAACGACCTCGCGACGCGCGCGAGCCTGTTCAGGCGCGACTCGGTCCACGGGCCGTTCCGGGGCACGATCCGGGTGCTCGAAGACCAGAACAAGCTCGTGTGCAACGGGAACGAGATCCAGGTGATCTATTCCGACGCCCCCGATTCGATCGACTACACGAAATACGGCATCCGCGATGCGCTCGTCGTCGACAACACCGGCGCGTGGCGCGATCGCGAAGGCCTCGGCCAGCATCTCCGGTGCAGGGGCGTCGCCCGCGTCCTCTTGACGGCGCCGGGCAAGGGCGACATCCCCAACATCGTGTTCGGCGTGAACCACGACACGATCGATCCGGAAGAGCGGATCGTGTCGGCGGCTTCATGCACGACGAACGCCATCGTCCCCGTCCTCAAGGTCCTGCTCGACGAATACGGGATCGAGAAGGGGCACGTGGAGACCGTCCACGCGTACACCAACGACCAGAATCTGATCGACAACTACCACAAGCGCTCACGCCGCGGCCGCGGCGCGCCG
>CAZTTI010000506.1:0-13109 GCA_964615925.1 uncultured Solibacteraceae bacterium | reverse complement strand
CCGGCCTGCGCCGCGGGGGTGCCCGCTTTCCAGGAGTTCCCGCGCGGCGGGGTTGTCGCCCCCCGGGTAAAACGCCAGGATCTCGACGTCCTGGTCCACCTGGCCGGCGACGTTCAGGGACTGGTCGGCCAGCGTATTCAGGCCTTCCGGTGTCAGGTCGAAGACCTCGTCGTTCCGGGCGCCCAAGTAGTTGACCAGCCCGAGAACCGCCACGAACAGGACGATGGAAACGAGCGAGTTCGCGCGGTAGCGGCCCTGCCGTCGGGTCATCGCCCCGGCGATTTCCCTGCGCCGGGCCAGGAGACCCACGATCAGCGCGAGGGCGCCGACTCCAACCATGACGGTCTGATAGGTGTCCCACGTTTGTTGAATGGAGTAGATCACGCCGGCAGCGACGACGAGAACGAGTCCCGGCAGATCGAGTCGCTTCCAGTTCACTTCATCCCCTCCATCAGCCCCTCCATCAGCCCCTCCACCGCCACGATTCGATGGCCCGGTAGGTCAGGAAGAGACCCGCGGTCGTCATCGAGAGGTAAAAGATCACGTCGGACGTCGAGATCGTGCCCTGGATGAAGCCGTTCATATGCTGGAGAACGGAAAGGTAACCAAGGACCGCGCGCGTGGTCTCTCCCGCGCCCTGGCCGAACCCGTCCACGACCCAGAGCAACAGGGTCGCGCCAAAGGTCAGCACACCCGCCACGATCTGGTTTTCGGTCAGGGTGGAGATGAACACGCCGAGCGCAACGAGGGAGATCCCGTAGAGAGCCAGACCCAGGTAACCCGAGAGGATCGGACCCCAGGCCGGATCGCTGTACAGAAACAGGACGGCCATGGACACCAGGGTCGTGGCCAGCATGATTCCATAAAAAGCGCTCGCGGAAAGGAACTTCCCGAGGACGACCTGAAGATCGGTGACCGGTGAGGTCAGCAGGAGTTCGATCGTGCCGCGTTTGCGCTCCTCGGAGAACAGCGACATCGTGATCATTGGGATCATGAACAGGAGGATGATGCTGAGCGTGCCGAAAAACTGCTGGCTGATCAGCCCGGGCATGTCCATGGGAGGCGCGCCGCCGACCTGGAGCTGATAGATCTGCACGGCCTCGAGAAGTTGAACCGTGATGACCTGGAAAAAGACACCGGAGAGGAAGACGAAGATCGTCAGGACGACATATGCCACGGGCGAGACGAAATAGGCCCGGAGCTCGCGGCCGGCGATCGCTGCGACGTTCCTCACGACGACGCCCCCTGGTTCGCCGCCCCGGAGTGATCTTCGTCGTCAGTCGTGAGCTTCAGGAAGATGTCCTCGAGACTCATCGTGGAAGACTTCATTTGGAACAGGTTCCAACCGGCACCCACGACGGTCGATGCCAGCAGCGGCCGAACGTCGCCGCCTTCCCCGGTCGAGACCTCCACACGGCACCGGCCGTCCCCGAGACCGACGGCCGTGGCCTCGCGAACGCCCGGAAGGGCGGACAGCCGGGCCACGATGTCGTCGCTCGGCCCGGCAATCTCCAGCGTGACGCGCTCTCCACCTTCCAACTGCCGCATCAGGTTGGCGGGCGTGTCCACCGCGATGATTCGCCCGTGGTCGATGATGACCACGCGGCTGCACGTCTGCTCCACTTCGGGAAGGATGTGGGTCGAGAGGATCACCGTGTGCCGCCCTTTCCATTCGCGGATCAGGTCCCGAACCTCGAGGATCTGCTTCGGATCCAGGCCCACGGTCGGCTCGTCGAGGATGAGGACCGGGGGGTCGTTCAGCAGCGCCTGGGCGAGTCCGACGCGCTGGCGATACCCCTTCGAGAGGCGTGCGATAATGCGTTCGGAGACGTCGCGGACATGGACGGTCTCCATGACGCGTTCGATTTCGTGGTCGACCTCGGCTCGCGGGATTCCTTTGATCCGCGCGGCGAAACCGAGGTAACCGGAGACCGTCATCTCCGGATAAAGCGGGGGCTGTTCGGGAAGGTAGCCGATCCGGCGCCGGGCCTCGAGCGGCTTCTCGAAAACGTCGAACCCGTCCACGGTGACGCGCCCTTCGGTCACGGGAAGATAACCCGTGACGGCCCGCATGGTCGTGGTCTTCCCGGCGCCGTTCGGTCCGAGCAGGCCGAGGACTTCGCCGTCCTCCACGGAAAACGTCACATCGGCAATGGCGACCTTTCCGTCGTAGCGCTTGGTGAGGTTCTGAACTTCGATCATCTGGAAGCCGAATCGGTCCGAAGAACAACAACGCCCGATATTCTAACGAACGCATGAAAAGTTACTCAACCCTGATCGTGGATGCGTTCGACACCCTGCTGTACATCAACCGGCAGAAGCTCTTCCCTCACGCGTTCGGCGACAAGACGATACACACAACTGCGCCCCGCGTCCACGAGGCGTACGAGGAAGCCGCTGGGGCGATCGCGTTCGAGAAGTTCGTCGACGCCTTCATCGGAAGCTGGCGGAAGACCAACGAACTCCGGGAAACCGGATTTCGCGAAATCCCGAGCGTGGAGCGGTTTCGATTGATGCTGGACCTGCTGGACGGGGGACACTGGGACGAATCGCTTCCCGGAACTCTGGCCGAAGCCCACATGCGGCACCTGGCTCCAGCGCTCGACATCCCCCAGTCCCACCGCGAAATCCTCGTCGAGGCGCGGCGTGGGGGGTTCCGGCTGGCGATGATCTCGAACTTCGACTACTCGCCGACTCTGGAACGATGCCTCGTCGCCCATGGCGTCCGCAACATGTTCGATGCCGTCGTCGTTTCCGCTGAGGTCGGATGGCGCAAGCCGCATCCGGAGATCTTCGAGCATGCGTTCCGGATGCTCGACGTCACTGCCGACGGCTGTCTCTTCGTCGGCGATCGCCTGGAGCTCGACGTGGCCGGTGCCCACGGCGTCGGCATGGATGTGGTCTGGATCGATTCCGGCGCCGAATCCTGGACGCCGGAATTCGGCAAGCCCCTGTACCGGGTCTCATCGTTCGCCGAGCTCGGGCCAATCCTCGACCGGCTCGAAAGCCGGACAACTTCTGGAGTCTGAACATGACCGCTCCGCGACCCGACGTCCTCGTCTCCCCGGAAGAGGTTCACGAAAGCCTCAGTGACCCGCGCATGATCGTTCTCGATCTCCGCCAACCCGAGCTGTACGCGAACGGACACATTCCCGGCGCGCGATCGCTCGACATCTTCGGGATCAGCCTGATCGACACGCGTCCGGACCCACTCCGGGCTTTTCTTTGGATCATCGAACACCTGATCGCCGCAAAGGGAATCCAACCCGACAGCCGGGTCATGGTTTACGACGCCATGAGCGGCGAACGCGCGGCACGATTGTTCTGGTTCCTGGAGTTCTTCGGGCACGAGGCGGTGTCGATGGTTGACGGCGGGTTCACGGCATGGGAGTCCGCCCGGTTGCCCGTTGCGGTGAGAGCCGAGCCGGCGGCGCGGGGGAACTTCAAGGCGAGACCGCGTCGAGAGCTGTTGGCGACGGCGGACGACGTCCTCGAACGGCTCGGAGACTCCGGCACCGCCATCGTCGACGCCCGATCGGCCGCCGAAAACCGGGGTGAGCTCGTGCGGTCGGCGCGGGGCGGCCGCATCCCCGGAGCCGTCCACCTCGACTGGAAAGACAACCTGGACCCAACGGGCCGGTTCAAGCCCGCCGAAGAACTCCGGGAGCAGTACGCCGCCATCGGAGTGACGCCGGACCGCGAGGTGATCCCGTATTGCCAGGGCGGCTACCGCTCGGCCAATACCTACGTCGCGCTCCGGTTCGCCGGCTACCCCCGTGTCCGGAATTACCTCGGGTCGTGGGGTGAATGGGGAAACCGGGAGGGTCTCCCGATCGAAACGTAGCCGCGGCCTCGCGCCGTGTTACATTTGGTGGTTATGCCCAAGGTCACGTTGAACGGCGAGGAATACGACGCCGAAAACGGCCGGACCATCATCCAGGTTGCCGACGAGGTCGGCATACGGATCCCGCGATATTGCTATCACCCCGACATCGGAATCGAGGGGAGCTGCCGGATGTGCCTGGTCGAGGCCGAAGGCGCCCCGAAACTGGTTCCCGCCTGCGCCACGCCCATCCGGGACGGCCTCGTGGTCCGAACCGACACGCCGCGGGTCCAGGAAGCCGTCCGGTATGCGATGGAGTTCCTCCTGATCCACCACCCGATCGACTGCCCGGTGTGCGATCAGTCCGGTGAATGCTGGCTCCAGGATTACTACATGGAGCATGCGCACCACGACAGCCGCTATCCTCTGGGACAGAAGACAAGGCGGCGGAAAGCTTTCGATCTTGGACCCACCGTCAAGCTCGACCAGGAACGCTGCATCCTGTGTACGCGATGTTCGCGATTCACCGAAAACGTCACCGGAACGGGTGAAATCCGGGTCTTCGGGCGGGGACACTCGTCCAAGATTGGGGTCTTCGAGGACAAGCCGCTCGACAACCCCTATTCGATCAACGTCGTGGATGTCTGTCCGGTCGGCGCGTTGACGAGCACGGACTTCCGGTTCAAGGTCCGGTCCTGGTTCCTCCAGGGGACCCCTTCGGTGTGCGGCGGTTGCAGCACAGGCTGCAACATGCGCGTCGACCATTCCGCACGCCCCCTCGGCGGTGGAGTGCCCGGATATTCGGCCACGGACGGAAGGATCTTCCGGACCGTGGGAAGACGGAATGCCAACGTGAACAAGAGCTGGCTGTGTGATGAAGGGCGGCTCAGCTTCCACCGCCTGGAAAACATGCCGCGGCGCACTGAAGTGCTCGCGAGCGGCCAACCCACGACCCTGGACCACGCCCTCGAAACGGCGCATTCCGCGTTTGCGGACATTCGCGAAAGACATGGCGACGGCGCACTGGCCGGCCTCGGATCGGCTGGGGCCACCAACGAGGCGCTGTTCCTGCTGAAGAAGTATTTCGCCGGCAATGTCGATTTCCGCCTCGGGCGGGAAACCGAGCTGTTCGATCGGCGCGAAGACGATCTGCTTCGCCGGGTGGATAAGCACCCGAACACGCGCGGCGCCATGGAGCTGGGTCTCGTGTCGGAGCTGGACGGGCTCGACGGCATGATCCGCCGGGCTGAAGAGGGAATTCTGAAGGGCGTGTGGATCGTCTTCCACCCGCAACTGGTCGGGGAAGATCCCGAAGGGACGCGCGAACGCCTGGAGCGCCTCGTCCAGGCCGCGGAATTTTCCGTCGTCGCTTCGCCGGAACTCGGATCCTGGTCCGGGGCCGCCGACGTCGAGCTTCCCCTCGCGGGGTGGGCCGAGGAAACCGGGACGTACACGAACTTCGAAGGGCGCGTCCAGATCGCCCACTCGGCCGTGGCGCCGCGGGGGGATGTCCGGCCACTCCACGTTCTGATGTCCCGGATGCTGGAGCTTGCCGGGCAGTCGGCCGATCGCGATCCCCGGACCATCTTCGAACGCCTGGCACGGGAGTTGGGCGCGTATTCGGGCCTCGACTACGACACGATCGGCCCGATGGGCGCCCCGACAGGAACACCCGCGCTCGAGGGGGCGGCCCGATGAAATACGCCGTTCAGGTGCCCACGATCAACGTGACCGCCCAGGCCGCGAGCGAGCCTTCCGCGGCATGGTTGACGCTCAAGGCGTTTTCCGTCACCCTCCGGCACCTGTTCCGGACGCTCGTCAAGGGGGACAGCCCGACGATTCAGTATCCGGAGAAGGAGCGTCCGTATTCGGATCGATTCCGCGGAACCCACATCCTGACGGTCCGCGACGACGGCAGCCTGAAGTGCGTCGCGTGTTACATGTGCGCGACCGCCTGCCCGGCCGAATGCATCTACATCGAAGCCGCCGAACATCCGAACCCGGAGATCGAGAAGTTCCCGGCCGAGTTCAACATCGACATGTTAAGGTGCATCTATTGCGGGTTCTGCGTGGATGCGTGTCCCGAAGAAGCCATCATCATGAGCCGCGAGCACCATCAGGCGGCATACGATCGATCGGAAACCCTCTACACGATCGAAAAGCTGATCGAACGGCCCGGCATCGATCGAAAAGGACCCGGGTACCGACCCAACGAGCAGTTCGTCCAGGCGAAGATCTACGACCGGGAAAAGGCGACGTGCGCGTACCCCTCCACGCTCGACGAACGATACTCCCCCGTCCTTTACGAGTCGATGATCAACAAGCGGCAGTAGCAATCGTCGGCGTCTACTCCTCGTAATCGAACCGATAGCTCGACACGGCCTGTCCGGACCGAGCCCGCGTGTTGTACTCGAGCTGATAGTCCACCGATCCCGGGACGTCGAAAAACGTCGCGCCTGAAGGATAAGGGTAGGCTTCAGCGGTGTGGAAGGGCAGCGGGGTCACCGTCGAGGAATACGCTTCGTAGAAATCCATGTCCTTGGCGAACCCGTCGGCATACATGAAGTAGTCGCGCTCCCAACCGGCCTCGAGATCGGGAAGCTCCGAAGGATCGAACTCGACCGAAACCTCGTCGCCGGAACCAAAGATGACGAACCGTTCGTCGGCGGCATCGAGCAAGGCGTCCACGTCCCCGTAACGGGTGTAGAACCCGGCGTGGCGGGCGAACGGGCCGGTCGGGCTCACCCGGGAATAGACATAGGACACGTCACCCGGAGTGGCGCTCTCGACGCTCAATGGATAGCCCTTCCATCCCAGGGTGGCGCGAGCCAATGGGACCTCCGCGATTCGATACTCCGGTTCCGGCGACGTGTCGATCAGGATCTGGTCCCAATAGACTTTGAGGTTCGTCGTGATCCGGATACGGCGTGTCCCCTCCGGCAGGCGCCCGCTGATGTCCCGCGTCATCGTCCGGGCCAGGCCGGCCGGGAACCCGAAGTCGTCCATCACGCGGACCCATTCCCCGCGTTCGTCGAGCGCTTCGACAAACGGGAGAATGACCGTCGTTCCGGACTGATGCGCGGCGAAAACCGAAGTCGCGGTGAAGTAGTCGACGAATCCGTGAAGGATCAGTCGCACCCGACCCTCGGCGCCCACGTCACCGAGGTCGAGCTCGAGCTTGTGCGGTTCGGCGAAGCCCTCGAATTTGGTGGACCTCATCGTGTCGACGTATCGCCGGTCCCGCTCGGCGAGCCGGTCGAGCACGTCGTGCCCCTCGTTGTCCCAGGCGCCGAGCGGGAGGCGCGGATTCGGCGCGGCAATGACCTCGAATTCCGGGAACGGCGGGACCGCCGCGAAATATTCGTGGGGATAGACGTCGACGCCGGCAGGGTGGTCGATCGCCAGGAGCCGGACCTCGTCCAGATAGACCAACTCTTCCATCGGCTCGAGAAGCTTGAAGCTCAGCATCCCGTCCCGCGGGACAACGGCGGAACCAGGGACCTTCACGTATTCGGTCGGGTCCGCAACGTTGCGTTGGCCCGGAGCGACCCAGTGGCCGACGATGCCGGCCCCGATCATGTCCGTGATGAATTCGTAGTGCGAGCCGTTCCAGGCGAACAACACCGGACAGGACGATCCCCGGCGATCGATCTCGACCAGCGTCGTCGTCGTCGAGGCCTGGAGTTCGACCTCGTCCTGGAGGACGCCCGTGGGCCAGAGCATCCGCACGGTCTCGGCCCCGGCGTTGGACCCGAGTCCCGCGGTCAGGGCGAGGGCGCTCTGCCCCATGAACCCCGACGACGACCGGATCTCGTACTTCTGCCGGTCGACGCCGGCAAACACCTCGACCTTCGTTCCAATCGCACTCATGTTGTCGGCCAGACCCTCGAGCACGACGCGGATCGACCCGTTCCGGTTTCCGCCGTCGTTTCGGAGCAACACCGGTTCCGCGCCGCGCACCGTGATGAGCAGGTCGGAATCCCCGTCCAGATCGTAGTCCGCGGTCAGAAGGCCCCGCGGCGCCGTCAGGGCAAGGCCGAGAAGTCCGGTATCGGAGGTGACGTCGACGAACGAACCGGCGCCGGCGTTCCGGAACACGCGAATCGCGCCCTGCTCCCCGGATTCACCCACAACGGCAAGGTCCACCCATCCGTCGTTGTCAAAATCGATCGGAAGAATTCCCCAGGCGCGGGTCCAGTCCGTGGAGGGCAACTCGACCGGTTCGAATCCGGAGCCCTCGACGTTTCGCCAGAGGCTGAAAGCGGGATCGGAGGCATGGGTGAAGGCGAGGTCCATCCACCCGTCCCTGTCGAAGTCCAGCGCCGCGAGGCCAACGGCGGGGCGGGGCACCGGACCCGACCACGAAGCCGGAACGAACTCCCCCTCCCGGGGGTTCATGAAGATCGCGGCCGCATCGTCCGGCCCGGAGACCACGATGTCCACGGCGCGGTCGTTGTCGAGGTCCGAAGCCAGGCTTCCCAACGACTGGTCGCGCCCGCCAAGCGCCGTTTCGTTCGTGAAGTCGATGAACGTCTCGTCGCCGTTGTTGCGCCAGAGTTGACTCGGAGCCTCGTGGCGGGCCACGTAAAGGTCGAGGTCTCCGTCGTGATCGAAATCGACCCAGTTGACTCCGAGCGAAACGCCTCCCACTGCGAGTCCGGCCTCGGCCGTCACATCGCGCAGGCTCCCGCCGTCGTTTCGATAGAGGGACACGCCGGAGGCGGAGCCGACGACGAGATCCGTGGTCCCGTCGTTGTTGTAATCCCCCGCCGCGCAGGAGAACGAACCGGATTCGTCGCCGATCCCCGTGTCGGGCTCGGCCACAAAACCCGCCCCGCCGCGGTTCCGATAGATCCCCGTACCCGGGGATCCGCCGGTGAGGAACACATCGTCCCACCCGTCGGCGTCGTAATCCAGGAAACACGCCCCGACCCCGGGAGCGATCGCCACCCCGGAAACGTCGACGACGGCCGACGCGTCCGGCACCGCATGGAGCCCGGATTCCACGGGATCGAATCGAACCGGTACGGGGGCCGGCGCGGTGCGGACCACTCCTTGGAAGTCCGCCGCGGTGGAATACGGTCCCTGCAGTCCATAACCGAGTTCGATGGGAAAGCCGACCCCGCGGTTCTGCATCTCGATCGACCGGGTCACGTGCTCGAGCGCCGCCTCGGCCTCGCCGAGGAACCGGTAGGCACTGCCGAGTCCGTATTCGGCAGACACGTGGAACGGATCGAGCCGGATCGCTTCCTCGAACGATTCGATGGCTTCGTCATAACGTTCGAGCCCCACGAGCATCGTTCCGAGAAAATAATGAGAATCCGCGTCCAGCGGGTCGAGTTCCACGGCGCGCCGAAACGCCTCGACGCCCCGCTCGGGTTGACCAACCACGTTGTCGATCAGGCCAAGCTGATACCATGCCCGCACGTTGTCCGGTTCGGCTCCGGTGAGCCGGGTGAGGATCTCCCGGGCCTCGTCGAACTGCTGCAGGTCCCGGCGCGCGACGGCCTCGTTCAACCGGGCAACGCTCAGCGAGGGATCGATCGCCAATGCCTCCCGGAAGCGCGCCAGCGCTTCGGTGGTGTCCTGCCGGTTGAGGTATGCCACCCCCAACGTGTTCTGACGGATCGCGCGCGCACGGGCGGATTCGTCCGAACCGCCGGTGCGGGAGGTCGACGGACCGCATCCGAGGAAAGCCAGGGCGACGAGCCCCATGACGAGCAAGTGAGAACGAAGTGTCCGCGACTGGAGCGAAAGAATCATTTCGGAATGCGTCGAGCCGACTCGCACCGGATCTTATCGTAAAAACGAAAGGGGCTGTGGAGGAAGCGGCCGGCAACCCCGGCGAGAAACCGTTTACAATACGCCCGAGTTCGTATGCAATCGAAACGCCTTCGGGGAAGGACACCGGTCATGACGATTGACGAGTTTATCGCGGAGCTGACGACGATCCGTCCGATGTTCGACTGGAAGCTGGATCACGAGCTCGCCTACAGCGGAGGCACAAAGCGGCGCCTCACGCCCCGCGTGTGCATCCGCGCATCCCGCAAGGACGACCCGTCACGAACGATGATCGAACCCATTGGAGCAGTTTGCGCGTCACGAACGGGGAATTCGTTCTCTCCCAGCCGCTGGATGGAAGCCGCGAGCGCCATTGGGCTTCCGCTCGAAGAGGCCAGCCGGATATCGGCCGCCATCAATGACCGCGCCTGGAAGGGCAAAGAGGGCGGCGACCGCAAGCCGGACCCCGAACTCGAAGCGCTCCGGCAGGAGATCGCCCGGGCCGTCGGGCTCCGCGTCACGTCCCATCTCCCGCCTTCGGCCGGGTGATCATGTTCTTCTCCGTCACGCGACTCCGGCTCCGATCGATCCGTTTCCTTCCGGGGTTCTTCTGGTACGCCCAACGTTCGACGAATCAGGCCAGGAAGGCTCCCGGATGCCTCGGTGTCCAAACCCGGAAGACCCAGGGCCTGGCCTTCTGGACACTGACCCGATGGCGGGACGAAGCCGCGATGCGGACCTTCCGCGGCCAACCTCCGCACGGCACGGCGATGCCAAAGCTCGCGCGCTGGTGCGACGAGGGGGCGGTTGCGCATTGGGAAGGGACGCCGGCGGAGACGCCGTCATGGGAGGAGGCGGCCCAGAAACTCCGGACGTTGGGGAGGCGGTCGCCGGTCGATCATCCATCGAGTGACCATGAGGAAGGCCGAATCGGAATCACCTGAGACCGCGCCCCGTTCGCCATGCGTCACTGGGCCGGAAACGTTCTCGCGTTCGTCGCCGGGGGCGGTATCGTGTACGTCATGATCTACCTGCTCGCACTTTCAGGATTCTCCGGAACGGTCAACCTCATCGCGGACACCATATTCCTGGCGTTCACTCTCGTCGCGCTCTGGCAGGTCGTCCGCTTCGCGCGGCCGCGTGCCGCGGCGTAGCCAATGCCACCGACGAATCCGAAGAACATCGAAGTCGTCCGAAAGATCGCCCTCTCGATGGAAGGCGTCGAGGAAGTCACCACCTGGGGGGTCTCCGGCTTCAAGATTCGGGGAAAGCTGATGGCCTGCCCGGCGATCAACAAATCGGCTGAACCCGATTCGCTCATGGCCCGTGTGGGTTTCGACGAACGGGACGAATTGATCACTGCGGATCCGGACGTGTACTACCTGACGGATCATTACAAGGACCATCCCGTCGTCCTCGCGCGCCTTTCCCGAATTCGAAAGGACGCGCTCCGCGGGCTGATCGAATTGGCCTGGCGCCATGCTGCATCGAAATCCCCACGCCGAAAGACGTAACGGCTGTTTCTGCTTGGACATTCGGCAGGCGTTGAATACGCGAGGCCTCCGGGCAGTCCTCTTGGTCCACCTCCTGACGAAGACCAATTGGATTTTCGGGACGCTATGACGACATTCGGACGGCGCTCCGACGCCACTGATTCCTCGATTTGGGCCCGGTTTCGCTCGTTCTGGGATCGCCACCGGGCGCTGTTCTGGACGCTGCATTCGATCTGGGCGCTCGTAGCGGGCGGGATCGTGGTCATCCTGGCCCACGAACGATACGGCTTCCTGCCGTGGGTGATCCTGTTCCTCGCTCTGACCTGGGCCACGACGCTCTTCTTCAACCGGGCAATCGTCGACGGCGACCGAGCTCTCGATGCCGGAGGCCCACCGCCGGTCCGGAACGAAATCGTCTCGTATCTGACCCGGATCATGTACCAGGAGACGTTGTTCTTCGTGATCCCGTTTTACTGGTACTCCACGGTTGCCGGATCGCCGAACGTCGTCTTTCTCGTTCTGCTGGTCGGACTGGCGATATTGTCGTGCATCGACCTGATGTTCGATCGATGGCTCCGCACGCATTACTTCTTCGGGCTGGCGTTCTTCGCCACGGTGACCTTTGCAGCAGCCAACCTCATCGTCCCGATCCTGGCTCCCCTCGAGTTCGCACTCGCGACGCCGGTGGCGGCCGCGATTGCCTTGGTCAGTTCGGTTCCACTCGCCGGTCAAGCAGTCCTGAAGAGCTGGTCCGGGAGAGTGTGGACCGGCGTGCTCGGCCTCTCGTTCCTGATCCTCGCGATCGGTCTGCCGCAGCTCGTGCCTCCCGTCCCGTTGCGCCTGAATGCGGTGACGTTCGCCCCGGACATCGACCGAACAACCCTTGACCCCGCGGAGACGCTGGAAGAGACGGTGGAGTCCGACCGGCTGGAGAACGGGCTTTTCGTCATCGCCGACGTATTCAGCCCAACGAACCTCTCCACCACCGTCAGCGTTCAGTGGAAGCGGGATGACGAAGTCATTCGCACGTCCCGCGAAATCGAGATCGTCGCGCACGAGCTTGGGTTTCGGATCTGGGACCGGTACCGGCCGGAAACCAGCGGGATGAATACCGGCTCCTACGAAGTCGTGCTGCGGGCGACCGGAAACCGCGTCTTCGGAAGGGCGGCGATCAACGTCACGTTGGATTGAGGCCATTGTCAGCGCCTTTGCGACGCCGCAACAACTCGATGGGTCATGTAGAATCGCTCTCGGAGGAATGGCCGAGCGGTCGAAGGCGGCAGTCTTGAAAACCGCCATGAAGCCCTGTAAGTTCAACAATTGCAGGGCTTTTTTTGGGGTGGCGGAGGCTGGTGTTGGGTAGTTTGGGATTCCCGCGGGCAAAGTCGCGGGCAAAGTGGTTAGAATCGTCGGCATGAGTATCGACGAACTCGAACGCGAAGCGCTGAAGCTCGATCCGGAGTACCGCGCGCGTCTCGCTGAGAAGCTCCTGGCAAGCCTGGAAGAGTTGTCCGAGGAAGAGAACGCTCGTCTTTGGGCGGAAGAAGCAGCCCGACGAGACGCCGAATGGGATCGCGAACCCCAGTCGCATCAAACCGCCGAGGATGTCTTTCGTGATGCCAGAGCTCGGCTTGGGTGAAGCTCACGGCAAAGTTCCATCGTTTGGCAAGCCAAGAGCTTCGCGAGTCTGCCGCGTATTACGAAGAAAAGAGGTTCGGCCTCGGGACAGCTTTCGTCGCGGAAGTCGAACGAGCCGTGGCCCGGATCGTTGATCACCCTGAATCAGGACGAGTGATCGTCGGGCACGTGCGACGATCACTTGTCCCCCGGTTCCCGTACAGCCTGCTCTATGCGATCAAGCCTGATCACCTTCGTATTCTCGCATGCACTCGAAACGGCGCCCCATGTATTGGGTCGGGCGCCGTTAGGTCGTCGTTCGGTTTTCGCTAGTATCACCTGTCCGCACGACGCTGACGATTCGATACTCCGGAGGGTTCAGATCGAGTGAGACG
>CAZTTI010000505.1:0-2795 GCA_964615925.1 uncultured Solibacteraceae bacterium | reverse complement strand
TTGCTCTTCGAGGCGGATGCCCTCGGCCCGTTCGCCGTCAAGCCGCCGAACGGCCCGCGTCGCCACGCCCCTTCCGACCCTCGCGCCCCCCCTCGGTCCGTCTCCGCGTAGCGTCCTTAAGTCTCAAACACGAGAAATGGCCGTCGGGAACGGCAAGCCGAAGCTCCCGGCCGAGGAGCGGGGTTGTTCCCTGGATCCTCGCGACTGCGCATTCTCGCCAACGTTTCTACCCACTTGGGGCCCTCGTCCGGAATGCGGAAGAACAAAATCAAAGGACTGGCCGAGATCGTCCGGAAGTATCTGCGCCCGAGGGCCCCCTTGCGTGTCTTCGCGAACGCAGTTCCGCCGTCACTGCTCGTCACATTGGAAGTGGAACTCGGGACCCCGCGCGCCAACATCACTGCGTTTCTCGGGGAAACGACCGGGATGTGCGTTCCCTCGACCACTCCCTTCGATTTCCTGATCAACGGAAGCCACCGGACTTTCGATCTGTTCATCTATTATGCCGAAACGCCGGCAGAGATCCTGGACGTCGGCGCCGTGCTGGCGGCGCGGGAACTGCTCGCCGAGCGGAGCGTCGTGCATCTGCAGACGTCGATCCGTTCGGATCTCCGGTGCCGGCTTCCGTTCGTGTCGAAGCTGCGCGAGTACACTTCCCTCGAGCCGCAGGACTTCGACGACGTCGTTTCGTTCGAGAAGCTTCTCTCGGCCTTCCGCGGAGGGCTGATCGATGCGGTGGACAACCCGGACGACGTCGACTACTCCTCGGTACCGGACCTGCTCAGCGCGGGTGTTGCGCACGTCTTTCAACAGGGCCGTTTGAACTTCCAGGAGCCCTGCTGGCTCGCGAAGCACCCCTTCCATCGGGAGGTCCGTCGCGATGTCGACCGCGTCCTGGCCGCGGGGACCGTTCCGGAATTCGTCACGGCTCTGTTCGATATCCCACACAACGTCGACGACATCCTCGCGTCGGGGCGCTATTCGAAGACCTGGCTCGACGGCAACCTCGGGGGCATCGCGTCCAACATCGTCAGGAAGCTCGGGCGACGCACCGGAAGAGCCTCGACCGGCCCGGTATACGAACCAGACACTCGTCTCGCGATGAAACTGCCGCGAGTCCTCCAGTCCCAGAGACACGATTCCGCAGATCCGAACCTGGGGCTCCTGGCGAGGCATCTCGCGATGCTGGCCCACGAGGAGGAAAGGCGGGGATATTGGACCACCAACCTCACACGGATCGGCGTGCACAACGGCAACGGGGACGTCGTTGCCGACACCTTCTGTCTGGAGCACTGTGGCGGGTTCCTTTCGAGCAGGCCGCTGCTGGAGACCGTGGACGGCCACGTGCTGCCCCGGCTCGACGACGCGGATCCCGAACAGTACCTTAACCGAGCCTTCCGGACGGCGAACGAGTTCATGGAACGGTATCCACCGGTCATGATCCGGCCGCGGCTCGATGACCCCGCGCTGACCGCCCGGCGCTTCGACAACGGTTATTTGCCCCCCAGGGTCCAGGCGGAGAAGGCCGTGGTCGATCACCTTCGGGGCCTGGGATTCACACGCACGGAACTCGACGAGTACTTCGAAACGCCGGTCCGGCGCTTCTCGGAGAGTGCGAGCGGGGTGGATCGTGCGGGGTGATCTGCGGGCTTTCACGTCCGGGATTTTCGGCTCTTGCTCCGGGCGTTGGGTGAGCGATGTTTGAAAGCATCCCCCCGGCGTTCGTGCTGATTCTTGCCGCGGCCGTCGTCGCCGTGCTGCCTGGGACGCTGAGGCCGACCGTCTTTCTTTTGGCGTTTGCCATCGTTCTCGCTCAACTGTCCTGGGGGCTCGCACCGGGAACGACTGTCACAGTCCAATGGCTGGGCTTCGACCTGGTTCTGATCTACGCTGACGCGCTCAATCGCATCTTTGCCCTGGCCTTTGCATTGGTCGGAGTCGCCGGGGGATTGTATGCCTTGCACATGCGCGAGCGCGGCCAGCAGGTGGCCGCCCTCGTCTATGCCGGTGGCGCCATGGGCGTACTTTTCGCCGGCGATCTCCTGACGCTCATCGTCTTCTGGGAATTGCTTGCGGTTGCGTCCACGTATCTCGTTCTCGCGGGTCGGCGCCCGGCTTCGGGTGAAGCCGCGCTCCGCTACCTGCTGGTCCACGCCTTCGGTGGCGCGGCGCTTTTCGCGGGGGTCTTGTTGCATGTCGGCGAAACGGGTTCGCTGGCCTTCACGGCGTTCGACGTGTCGCCAGCGGCCATCCTGATCCTGACCGGCTTTGCCGTCAACGCCGCGATCCCTCCCCTCCACGGATGGCTGCCGGACGCCTATCCGGAATCCAGCGTGACGGGGATGGTCTTCCTGAGCGCGTTCACGACGAAGGCGGCCGTCTACGCATTGTTGCGCGGCTTTGCAGGTTGGGACGTTCTCGTCTGGGGCGGCGTGGCCATGGCGCTCTACGGCATCGTTTACGCCATGCTCGAGAATGACACGCGCCGCTTGTTGTCCTACCACATCGTCAGCCAGGTCGGGTTCATGGTGGCGGCCGCCGGTATCGGGACGGAAATGGCGATCAGTGGAGGGGCCGCGCACGCCTTCGCCCACGTTATCTACAAGGCGCTCCTCGTCATGGGCGCCGGGGCCGTCCTCCACGCGACCGGCAAGTCGAAGATGACCGACCTCGGGGGAGTCGCCCATCGGCTTCCCTGGGTTCTGGGGTTGTACATGATCGGAGGGATGGCCATCTCCGGAGTCCCACTGCTCAGCGGATATGTCGCAAAGAACGTCGTGATCGCGGCGGCTGAA
>CAZTTI010000504.1:0-4961 GCA_964615925.1 uncultured Solibacteraceae bacterium | reverse complement strand
AGGAAATGCGTTCCCGGCGTGAACGCCTCGCAGAGGGCCACGTCCAGCGATCTCAGTGCCAGCGCGCATGCAAACAGTGTGGCTGCGCCAAGCAGTGCATGCGGGCGAGGGCGCCGCGCGCGATAGTCGGCCCATCCCATCCCGAGCGTGACCCCGAGCACGGGGAGGTAGGGCAGCGAGCCGTTCAGGAGGTCCGGCGCCAGCCGGGTGGCTCCCACCGCGGCACCCAGGAGAACGAGGGCCCATGCCGTCGGACCGCGACCCCATCCGATGACGTTCCGGAGATACAGCGCGACGAGGGTGACCTCGAACAGTCCGATCCCGGCGATGTCCAGGGCCCGCGCCCATGCGGTGGCGGTCGTGTGAAACAGGAAGCTCCCAACGCCGATTCCGGCCAGAAGACCCGCGAGAAGACGATTCCTCGGCAACAAGAGCCAGGCCGCGGCCAGAAACGCCAGGTTGCTGGCCGCGTTGAGGGGTTCGGCCCAGAAGCCCGGGCCGAGGCGTTCGCAATACAGGTCGATCATCGGCCGTGGGAAACTACTTTCGGAACAGCTCGTCTTCGATATTGCGGAACGCCTTGAACTCGAGGGCGTTGCCGCTGGCATCGAGGAAGAACATGGTCGCCTGTTCGCCGGCTTGTCCCTCGAAACGGATGTGCGGTTCGATCAGGAAGTCGACTCCCGCTTTCCGGAGGAGGTCGGCGAACTCGTGCCACTGGTCCATCTCCATCACCACACCGAAGTGCGGAACCGGGACATCGTGACCGTCGACCGCGTTCGACGTTCGGTCCTTCCGTGGCGCAACGTGACACACCAACTGGTGTCCGAAGAGGTCAAAGTCGACCCACGACTCGGAACTCCGCCCCTCCTCGCAACCCAACAAACCGCCGTAAAATTGCCGGGCCGCGCCGAGGTCGTCTACGGGTATCGCGAGATGGAACGGTGTCAGTCGGTCCGCCATGCGCTTCAGCGGGGCAGCGTGAACGCGTAGAGCATGTCACCCGCCCCCACGACGAGGTATTGCATTCCGTCCATTTCGAACGTGATGGGTCCGTTGCTCACCGCGGCGTGCAGGCCCACGTTCCACAAGATCTCGCCGTTCCGCGGGTCGAACGCGATCAGGTTCCTCCCGGGGTCGCCCGCGAACAGCACGCCGCCGGCCGTCGTCAGCAGTCCCGAGCGGGTTCCGCCTCCCCCCGGGTAGCGATGGCTCCATACGATCTCGCCCGTGTCGAAGTCGAGAGCCTGCAGGAGGTGTTCAGAGTAGAGCCCCACACTCATTCCCGCGAAACCTTGGGGTTTCGGATCCAGGTCGGTGACATACGCCAGTCCCCAGGACTCGCTCGCGTGGACGTAGAACAGACCCGTGTCCGGGCTGAACGAGGGCGCGTACCAGTTCGTCGCCCCGGCTTCGGCGGGCGAGACCAGGGCGCCGTCGGGTTGCGGTTCCTTCTCGGCATCCGGGCTCGGACGTCCCAGCGCGTCGATCCCCTCGGCCCAGTTGACGGTCTCGATGAAGGGGGCCGTCAGCAGACGTTCACCGGTTTCCCGGTCCAGCAGCACGTAGTACCCGTTCCGGGCCGTCTGCGCCAGCATCTTCCGGGGTTCGCCCTCGAACTCACCGTCAATGAGCACGGGCGTTTCGACGTTGTCCCAGTCATGGGTGTCGTGGGGAGACACCTGGAAGTACCAGGCCATCTCGCCGGTGTCCGGGTTGATGGCGATGATCGAACACGTATAGAGGTTGTCGCCTTCGCGCCCGTGCCCCGCGTACACCGGATTGGGGTTTCCCGTGCCGAAATAGTAGAGGTTCAACTCGGGATCGTAGGTTCCCGGGATCCACGTCATTCCGCCGCCGTGCTCCATCGACTCGGTGTCGGGCCAGGTCTCGGCGCCCGATTCCCCCTCGCGCGGGGTCGTGTTGAAACGCCATTTGAGCTCGCCGGTCTCCAGATCGCGGCCGTCCAGGTACCCGGGAACGTCGAGCGAATCCCCGCCGACGCCGGTGATCAGCGTGTCGCCGACGACCATCGGAGGCGGAGTACAGAAGTACTCCTGCTGGACGTCGGCGATCTCCTGGGTCCACTTCAGGTCGCCCGTCAACGCATCGAGGGCGACGAGATAACAATCCGGGGTTTCGAAATACAGGGTGTCGCGCCAGAGACCCACGCCACGATTCCCGATGTGGATTCCGCCCGTCGTTTCCCACGCGTAATGCCAGATCTCCTGGCCGTTCCGCGCGTCGACCGCCCACGCATGATCGGGCGCGGCGTAATAGAGAATGCCGTTCGCGTAGAGCGGCGTGGCCTTGATCGTTCCGGCGCCGGGCGCGTTGCCGCGGGTATTCTGGCGGTACGTCCACGCCAAGGTCAGCGTGTTCACGTTGTCGCGGGTGATATCGTCCAGAGGACTGAAACGCCGTCCGGTATAGTCCCCGTTGTAGATCGGCCACTGGTCGGTCGCGGGCTCCCCGATCCGGGCCGGATCGAGCGCCCATTGTGCGCCGCCGTCGAGGGGAGCCCCGAGGCTGACGACGAGGCAGACGATCGCAAGGGAAGCGTTCCTGATCATCATTGGAGTGTCGCCAGATAGGTCACGAGATCGTGAAGGGTCTCGTCCGTGTATCGTCGAATCAGATCGATATGGGCCTGATAAGGGTTCGCAACGTTGATCTCGACGCCCGGTGTCCGCTGGAAGGAACGGTATCGGCCTTCCGCGGTCCGGAGCGCCACCGTGAAGTCGTCGATGTATTCCAAAGTCCCCTGGAACGCGGTGCCTCCGGGGACAACCACCTCCACCGTTCGTGGCTGGGCCGGGCGCCCGCGTCCCCCACGTCCCGGATAGATCATCCGGGCCAGCAGGTCGGGCCCTTCCATGCGCCGGCCGACTCCGGCCAGGTCTCCCGCCGGGGAGTGGCATCCGCTGCAGCCACCCTCTCCGTTGAAATACGCGCGGCCCCGCTCGGCGTCGCCGGTGAAAACGTTCTGGATCTCGTAGAGGCCGCGGTTGATCACGGCCTGGCTCTGGGCCCGGACGAATCCCGCCAGATCGCGAACCTCGGCGTCGCTGATGGAAAACGGCGGCATGCCGGCGTCCGGACGCCCGACCTCGAGGAACGGCCCCAGCAGGTCGCCGCCTTCGTCGTTGAGCATCATGGCTGAGCGGACGAGGTCCGGCCCTCCCTCGCCGCCGCGGGCGTCGATTCCGTGGCAGAACCCGCAGGACACGGTGAACGCCTGACGTCCGCGTTCGACGGCGTCCGGGGCCGGGACGTCGCGGCTGATCAACTGTGCTTCGATGTCGACGGCTCCCACGCCGGCGGCGAGGGCCAGGCCGATTGCGAGCGCCATCCACTTGGCCACAGTCCACCTCCGTTCCGTATGCGCGTCAGCGTACCACACGCATCTTGCCGCCCGAGAGCAATGTTGGTAGCCTCGACCGGGTCTGTTCCCGACCCGCTGGAGGAACGGAGACTCCAATGGCGAAATCCCGAGTCGCGGTGATCGGAACCGGGTTCATGGGCCGCGCCCACATCGAGGCCTTGCGCCGCCTGGGCAACGTGGACGTCTCTGTCGTCGTGGGCCGGCGAGGGGAAGCGGCCCGGGAACTGGCGGCGGCTTTCGGCGTCGACCGGTCGGGAACCGACGTGTCCGAAGTCCTGGCCGACGGATCGATCGATACCGTCCACGTCTGCACGCCGAACGCGTCGCACTATCCGATCTCGATGGCGGCCATCGAAGCGGGAAAACATGTGTTGTGCGAGAAGCCGCTGGCCATGTCGAGTGCCGAGGGGGCGTCCCTGGTCGAGATCGCCCGAAAGAAGGGAGTCCGCAACGCGACGTGTCACAACCTGCGGTACTACCCCATGGTCCAGCAGATGCGCCGGATGCGCGAGGCCGGGGAGCTGGGCGAGATCCTGATCGTTCAGGGAACGTATTCGCAGGACTGGTTGTTGTACGACACGGATTGGAATTGGAGAATCGAGGCGGATCAAAATGGGCCGTCGCGGTGTCTGGCGGATATCGGTTCGCACTTTTGCGATATGGCGGAGCACGTGACCGGAGAGAGAATTTCATCGGTGGTGGCGGATCTGGCAACGTTTCACACCACGCGGAAAAAGCCGAAAGGACTCGTGGAGACCTTCGGCGGTTCGGGTGGCCCGGGCGAATACAGCGAAGTTCCGATCACCACCGAAGACTTTGGCGCGGTGACCTTCCGAATGGGCCACCGCGCCCGCGGAAGTTTTACCGCGAGCCAGGTGTCGGCGGGGAGGAAAAACGGCCTTGCGATCGAGATCTCCGGCACGAAGGCCGGCGTGGCCTGGCGGCAGGAACGCCCGGATGAACTCTGGATCGGGCATCGCGACCGGGAAAACAGCCTGTTTCTGCGCGATCCGGCTCTCATGATCGAGGCCGCGCGGTCGTATTCCGATTATCCCCAGGGACATGCCGAGGGATACCCGGACACGTTCAAGCAGACGTTTCGACGCTTCTATGAATCCATCGAGCATCCGGAAGCGGCTCCCGAATACCCGACATTCGCCGACGGGCTCCGGCAGCTCCGCATCCTCGACGCGGAACTGGAAAGCCACCGGACCCGGGCCTGGGTCGACGTGGTACCCTGAGGGAAATCTGTCGGTAGGTCTTATGAACGAATCCCGAGGTCCAGTATCCGGGTGGGCAGCCGGCGTCGCGATCCTGGTCACGGCGGGGCTCGTGCTGTCGATGGGAGCCAACGCGCTTGGGCAGATGGGGACTGCGAACGACCTCATCGGGCTGGAACGATACGGCCGGGATGGGGAGTTTCACCTTGCGCGGCTGGGATACCCCACGTATGCCTATGCCAACTCCCGGGGGTTCGCGAGCAACCCCATGTGGCGGGTCGACTTCCCGGACGCGGAGTGGAACTTTCTTCCCGCCCTGGCGCGGCTGACGACGATGTCGGTGGACCTTTCCGCGT
>CAZTTI010000503.1:0-3389 GCA_964615925.1 uncultured Solibacteraceae bacterium | reverse complement strand
GATGATGGACGTCGAGGCCGGCGCTTCATCCGGAGCGGCGATCTGGCCCGGCTCTGCCGCGACGAGCGCGACCGGAAAAAGAGTCAGGCAAACTGCAGCGACGAGGTATCTGGGCTTCACTGTTCCCTCCGTATGGCTTTTCGACCTGATTGCGCAGTCCCTGGGAACGCATCCCTTGACGGGAACCTGGCTTCTCAGGATCCAGACTTCCCGATCCCTCAGTGGGGATCGTTGCCGAGTTCTTCGCCAATGGGCCGTAGTCTAAGGGAGAAGGGGATCTGACGCTACGAAAACGGAACCCATGCGCGAGCACCCCGGGGCGACCAAGGACCGAATCCTGGACGATTCTGGCCGGTTGCTGCGGCGCAGCGGGACCCAGCCGGAAGCTCGGAGCAATCTATCAGGCTGAACCGCAGCCGTTACTCGAGGCGCAGCGCGCTGAGCGGGTCGACCTTCGCGGCACGCCAGCTCGGGATCATGCAGGCGAGCATCGCGACGGCCGTCAACGCGAGCGACACCGTGACGATCGTCGGCGGATCCATGGGCGTGACGCCGTAGAGCTGGCTGGCAATCAGCCGCGTCAGCCCGAACGCGCCCCCGATGCCGATCACGATCCCGGTCACGGTGACGATCAAGCCTTCGCGCAAGACCAGCCGGATGATGTCCCCGCGCCCGGCGCCAAGCGCCGCTCGCAAGCCGAACTCGTGGGTGCGCTGTTCCACCGAATAGGCGATCACGCTGTAGATCCCGACCATCGCGAGGAATACGGCGAGACCGGCGAACAGTCCCAGCAGTCGTAACCAGAAGCGTTCGTTCGCCGCCGACTGGGAGAGGCGCTGGTTCATCGGGATGATGTTGTCGACGGCGACCGCGGCGTCGACGTCCGCCACAACCTCGCGGACGGCGTTGGTCAGGCTCACCGGATCCACGCCGTCGACCCGCACCGCGATGTCCTGCCGCGCGTGAATATTGAACGGGCCGGTTCCGGCGTAGTCCCAGAGATGCTGCCGGTAGGGAATGTACATCACCGGCATTGGGTCGTCCTGCAGGCGTGTCCGCGTGTCCGCGACGATGCCGACGAGTTCGCGGGGCCTGTCGTCGGCGAGTTCCGGGTTTCCCTGGTTGATGCGAACCTCGACGACCTGGCCCAGCGGGTCCGTGTCGTCGAAATACTGCCGGGCCAGTGTCTCGTTGATCACGGCGACACCAGCGGCCGTTTCGCCGTCCGCTGGGGTGAACGCCCGGCCGCGGACCAGCCCGATGCCCATCGTCTCGAAATAGTCCTCGCTGACCTCCAGATACTGCGCGTTCGGCTGGTTGTCGCCAGGCTCGTCGGACTGGCCCACGATACGAAACGGTGGACTTCCCCCGAACCGGGGCGGCAGGTTCGATGTCAGGCCGGCCGAACGCACTCCGGGCAGGGCACTCAGCCTGTCCAGAACGTCTCCGTAAAACTGCACGACCTGCGGCGTCACGCTGAAATGGGACACGTTGTGGCGCGTCCGATACCGCTCGAGGCCGGACAGGTTGAATTCCATCGTCAGCAGGTTGTCCGGCGTGAACCCCAGGTCGACGCGCATCACCCGGGCGTAGCTGTTGATCATGAGGCCCGCGCCGGTGAGAAGGACCAGAGCCATCGCGACCTCGATGACGACCAACGCTCGACGGAGACCCTGACGGATGGGGCTCGCGCCACCGCGCGACGACTGCTTGAGCGAGTCATGAAGGTCCGGCCGCGAGGCCCGGAACGCCGGGACCAGTCCCGCCACGATCCCCGTCAGCACCGATACGCCGAGCGTAAAAATCAGGACGATGGGGCTGATCGTGATGTCCTCGGACGGGGGATAGAAGCCGGGCGCCAGCAGAACGAACAAGCGTATCCCCACAAAGGCGACCCCGATCCCCAGCACTCCGCCCAGGAGCGCGAGCAGGACGTTTTCGGTCACGAGCTGACGGATCAGCCGCCAACGGCCCGCCCCGAGCGCCACGCGCGTGGCCATCTCCGACTGGCGCGCCACACTCCGGCTCAACTGAAGACTCGCGACGTTCACGGCGGCGATCATCAGAACGAAACCGACCGCGCCGAGCAACAGGTACAACGTCCCCCGGTACTCGGACGTGAACACTTCATGAAGAGGATCGAGCTCGATGCGCCAGTCGTCGGCATCGGTGGCGCCGCGGGAGGCTTCCACACTGCTCGCAATGGTGCTGAGCTCCGCTTCAGCCCGCGCGTAGTCGACGCCGGGCGCCAGACGCGCGAGCGTCTGGGCGCGCGCGCCCGGTATCCGGTCGACGTTGAACGCAAACCAGCCCTCGACACCGGCCATCGACGGATGGATCCAGAAGTCCGGTGGCATGACGCCGATAACGGTGCGGCCCCAGGCCGCGTCCCATCCCGGGACGGTCTTTCCGACGACGTCCGGGTCCCCGCCGAAGTGGCTCTGCCAGAGGCTGTGGCTGATGACGAGGGATTCGGCCGTGTCACCCTCAACCGTCACCTCGTCGAGTTGATACGACCGGCCCACGACGGGTTCGACACCCAGAATCGAGATCGTGCTCAGGGAGATGCCGCCGAGGCTGATCCGGGTGGCGCCCGCTGGACCCGTGACGGAGACGTCGAGGCCCCCGGTGATTCCGGCGCCGACGTCGGTCAGCGTCTGGCTCTGTTCGCGCCAGGCTTGATGGACATCCACCGACGGCGGACGGATGCGGCCGTCCAGCTGGTTCACTTCCTGGACCCAGACGAGTTGTTCGGGATTGGGGAAGGGGAGCGGCTCGAGGACGACCGTGTTCACGACGCTGAAGATGGCGCTGGTCGCGCCAATGCCGAGCGCCAGGGTCAGAACCGCGGCCAGTGTGAAACCGGGGCTCTTCCAGAGCAGTTTCGATCCCGAGCGGAAGTCCTGGCGGAACTCTGCGAACAATGATCCCATTTTGCCTTCCTTTACGACCGTCCTGCTTGCGATACGCTGCCGGCGAATCGCATGTTCCGGCTTTTTTGAGCGGATTCTTCGCAACCTGGATTCGGACAGGGTCGACGAGTCCGTCGACCTCCGCGCCCCATCGTTGTACAGCTTGCCACAGGCTTTCGCGAAGCCTTAATCAAATCCCCGCCCTTTGATCTTCACCTCGTCGAAACCGTCGAAGTCCGAGACGTTGGTGGTGGCCAGAATGAGCCCGTTGACGTGGGGGATGGCCGTAATCTGAGTGTTGACGTCCAGTGACCCCGGCTTCTGATAAAATTTCTACTGCCCGTTCCCTTGACGCCGACGTCGCGTGGAAGAAGACAGAGATCCGAACGTGGTGATCGGTATCGAGGGAGATGAGTTCCGTATTCTGAACGACGCGGGACGGCCGTACCTCTATCCGCCCGCCCTTTTCCGCATTTC
>CAZTTI010000502.1:0-3083 GCA_964615925.1 uncultured Solibacteraceae bacterium | reverse complement strand
GGCCTCGTCCGAGGTTGGGAACTGGACGCCATCATCCGATTTGCACACGCAGTGGCGGCCATCCAGTGTTCGGGCGTCGGCGCCCGGACGGCGATTCCGCGATTGGACGAAGTGCGGGCGTTTCTCGAGGACCGCGGGGTGGAAGCCTACCCGGAATAGGGCCGCCGGCGATACCGGTTCGCCTCGTCCCGGATGTCTTCGGGAGGCGACAGTCCGAGGACACGGTTGTATTGCTCCATGGCTTCGGTCCGCCGCCCCTGGCTGTCGAAGATTTTGCCGAGCCACAAACGCGTCCGGGCCTCCAGTTCCACGTCTATATCTTCGCTTGCGGCCAGGTCGAGGAACGCGGTCCGCCCCTCCTCGTAGCGTCCGGCGTGCATGTAGGCCTCGGCGACCTTGAACATGACGGGTTCCGGATCGAGGCGGCCGTAGCCGTTCCGCCCGGACCGGACCTTCTCGATTACCGAACGGTAGGTCCGGATGGCGTTGTCCCAGTCCTCGAGACGCTGGTAGACGGCGCCGATGGACAACTCCATGAGGAAATTCCGGGGATATTGCGCGTGCAGCTCCCTGAGGATGCTGAGCGATTTGTCGTATTCCTTCTCGCGATTGTAGACGACGACGAGGACCATCTTCGCGTTCACGCCTTCGTTCCGGCCCAGCTCGGCGGCCGTTTCCAGCCGTTCGATGCCGCCGTCCTTGTCACCCCGGATTCCGAACAGGAAAATCGCCACCTTGATGGCCCAGGGCAGCGCGCCGACGGTGTAGTCGTACGTGCCGATGCTGACGTGCGCGTCGGCGTACTCGGGGTCCAGATCGAGCACCCGGAGATGCAGTTCCTTCGCCTTGCCGGCTTCGCTGTTCGCGGTCCGGAGCGAACGCTTGATCAGGGCCTCGAACACGGCCGTCGTCCCGTGGGCCACCCCCAGGGCGTAGATTGCATCGATGTCTTCCGGATCCTCGGCGAGAATGGCGTCGGCAGCCTGCTTGGCGCGGGCGAGCGTCGCCCGGAACTCGCTTTCCCTTTCCGGACTGATCGCGTCCCGGGCTTCGTCGCTGCCGAGCTTCGATCCTTCGAACGTCTCGAGGTTCAGCTTCTCCTGCTCGTAGACGACGCGGAGCCAGATCGATGACGCCAGCATGTTCCAGGCCATCGGGTTCGAGGGATCCCGCTCGGTCCAGTCGCGGAAGCGCTCCTCGGCGATGTCGAAGTCCAGGCTGTACAGGGCCCGGAGAGCCACCGGGTCGATCGTCGTGGCCGCCTGTGCACTTCCCGGCCCGGGAGTGGCGGTTACGAGCAGAATCGCCGCCAACCCGATGGCCACGCTGTGTCGTAATGTCGTGGTTCCCCGCATGTTTCTTTTGACGGAACGCGGCCGCGTTCGTATCTCTCATTTGACTGTAATGAAACGTCTCCGCGGACGCAAACAATCGCGGGTGGGGGACCGGAGATCAGAAGTCGACGCGAATCCCGACCTGGATCTGCCGCGGGGCGTGGGCGGACGTGAATCCGGAAAACTGTGTGGGGCTCTTCGATGGATCGCCTTCCACGTCGAACGCATTCAACGTCTGGCGGCCGACGACGTTGTTCACGCCGGAATAGTTGACGCGGTTGAAGATGTTGAAACCCTCGACGAGGGCCTCGATCCGCACGCGGTCTCCCACCTCGAACCCCTTGGCCACGCGCAGGTCGACGCTGGCGTATCCCGGCCCGCGGCCCGTGTTCCGGCCGGCGCCGAACGGACGGTCGGTGTTGGGGTTCGTATCCTGGTTGGCGTCGTACCCGAGCAGGAGATTGAACGGCCGGCCGCTCCCGAGCGTCACGATCGGCGAGATCGAAACATCCGCCAGGATGCGGTCCACTGCGACCCCGCGCTGGAACGGCGAGACGAGGGTGCCGCTCAAAACAAGCCGGTGGCGTTGGTCGAACGACGACAACGCGCGTTCGTTCTGAAGGTCGAACTGGTTGGAGGCCTGCAGTTCGGAGATAAAGTCGGTCGTGTCGTCGATGGCTTTCGAGAACGTGTACGCGGCATTGAATTGATAGAAGTCGGCCAGGCGCTTCCGGAGGGTCAGCGTCCCTCCGTGATAGATCGAGCTCCCGGACGACTCGACGACGTTGTCCTGCAGCAAGGACGGATCGGCAACGAGGTAGGGGGAGCCAAAAGTGCCGCAAGGACAGCCTTGGCTCGGAAGAGGAACCCGGTTCAGGTTCCAGTTCCTCGACCGCAGGAGCTTCACTCCCCGGTTCATCACGTAGTCGATGCTCGCGCTCCAGTCCGAGCCCAGCCCCTGCTCGAATCCCAAGCTGGCCTGCTGGCTGTAGGGGTTGACCAGATCCGGAGCGGTCCGGAACCGAACCGCCGCGGTATTTCCCGGAATGAGGCCGAGCGGGGCGAGGTCGCTGGCCGCGATCGCCCGCGTTCCGATGATGCCCTGATCGTTCAATGTCACCCACACGTCCCGCGCGTTGGCCGGAAGGCCCAGTCCCATCGTCTGGAGCGGGACGGCCAACTGGTCGTGGTCTCCCGAAAGTACGCGCTCGATGTAGCTGATGGCCTGGAACACGCGGGAATAGTAGATCCCGTAACCTCCGCGAATCACCGTGCGGTCCCACGGCGCATAGGCGAACCCGAACCGCGGCCCGACGTTGTTCGTGTCCCGGTGGACGGGTTCGGGCTGGAGTTCCAGGTCGTACCGCACCCCGAAGCTCAGCGTCAGGTCCCGGCCGACGGTGTAGCGGTCCTGGACGTATCCGGCCAGCGTATGATTCACCTGGTCGGCCCGCGACTCCCCGAATCCCTGGAGATAGAGCAGTGGAAAGCCATTGTTGTACGCCTGGAGCCCCGTGATCGGCTCGAACAGGACCGCGGCCAGGTCCCCGCGTCCGAGCGATTGCAGTTCGTTGGACACATCGACGGAAGCCGGCGCCGAAAGCAGGGTGGAGAGGGGAACGCCTTCACCGAACAGGAACCGTCCCCCGAAGAAAATCTCGAGAAAACCGGACGCCGCGATCCGGTTGTAGTCCGCCCCCATCTTGAGATCGTGTTCGCCGGCGATCCAGGTGAGGTTCTCGACCACCT
>CAZTTI010000501.1:0-2604 GCA_964615925.1 uncultured Solibacteraceae bacterium | reverse complement strand
CGTGGACGCCGATTTCGAGAGCACCGTCGTCGAACACCTCGACCGGTTCCGCATGGCTGGCCATGACCTCGAGGTGAACGACCCGGTCCACGTCTCACTCGAAATCGATCTGCTGGTCTGCGTCGCTCCCGCCTATTTCCGGAGCGACGTGCGGCAGGGCCTCCTCGACGTTCTCGGTAGCCGTGTCCGGAGCGACGGGACGCTCGGGTTGTTCCATCCCGACAACTTCAGCTTCGGACAAACCGTCTATCTCAGCCCCATTTACGCCGCGGCGCGAGACGTGCCGGGTGTGATGTCGGTCCAGGTGACACGCTTCCACCGGCAGGGACAAGAAGACTCCAAACCGTTGTCCGACGGTTTCATGCCCCTCGGCCGCCTCGAAATCGCGCGCCAGGCGAACGATCCGAACTTTCCCGAGCACGGCGTCCTGCGCCTCGAGCTCCACGGAGGCAAGTGATGCCCGCAAAACCGCATGCCCCCGACTGCCGGTGCTGCCGTGGCCTCGGCTCGAGGACGCCGGGACGCCTCCGGAACGCTCCCGGACTGCCGGCGATCGTATACCGCGTGGGACGCCACGGCGACTTCCTCGAGTCCATGAAGTCCCGGCTCTCGAGCGGGAACTTCCCTGCACTCGCGCCACTGACCACGCGCGAGCCGGACGATTTCTCGATCGCGATCACCGACGCGTTGGCCAGCACGCTCGACGTGCTGACGTTCTATACGGAACGCTTCGCCAACGAACACTTCCTCGGTACCGCCACCGAGAGGTGGTCGATCCGGGAAATGGCCCGCCTGATCGGGTACCAGCTTGCGCCGGGCGTCGCATCGGGAACCGATCTGGCATTCACGCTTCAAGCCGATCCGGGGGACCCGGACTCCAGCATCGAGATCCCGGTCGGCACTCGCGTCCAGAGCGTTCCCGGTCAGGGCGAGCAGGCGCAGTCGTTCGAGACCGTGGCGCCCGTCCCTGCACGGGCCTCGTGGAACGCCATACCGGTCCGCGCCGCGACGCCGTGGCGGCCGCGCGCGGGGGACACGTCGATGTGGATCACCGGCCTGGCGATCGAGCTCGGCCGCGGCGACGCCATCCTGATCCTCGGCGCGGCCCGCGCGTCCGATGCAACCAGCGCGAACTGGGCAGTCCGCGTCGTTTCGGAAGTGACGCTCGACACGGCCAATCAGCGAACACGAGTCGCGTGGAACGATCCGCTTTCCTCCTCCGCATTCCCGGCTTCGGGCTCCGCCAGCGTCGGGGCGCAGGTCTATGCCTTCCGGCAGAAGACGGCGCTGTTCGGCCACAACGCGCCGGATCCCAACCTGATGGGGAACGAAGATTCCAACGTCGGCGCGCTCATCGACAAGGGATTCGTGTCCACCGGGCTCGGCGTCGCGATCGTGGCCTCACCAATCCTGTGGAAGTGGGAAGATTTCGACATCAACCTGTCGGCGATCGACCTGGACAGCGACGATTCGAAGATTGTGGCGGGAACCTGGATCGCGCTCCTTTCGAACGAAGCCAGCGGGGGCCCCGACGACCTCCCCGGCGTGACCAGCCTCCATCGCGCGAATCGCGTCTTCCACATGACGCGCACCGCGTTCGCGATTTCCTCCAAGATCACCCGCGTCGTTCCGGATACGGTCGGCACGGTCGTTCCGGGAGTCTACGACCTCCGCCGGACCCGAGTGTACGCCGCCAGTGAACGGCTCGTGCCGGCCGACACGCCGCTTCCCCACCCCGTGTACGGGGACACGTTGACACTCGGCCGTCCGGTCGACGGGCTCGAGCCGGGACAGCTGCTCGCGCTCTCGGGGCCACGCCAGCGGATCGCCATCGCCGAAGGCGCCACCGGGCTCTCGCTGGCGCTCGATGACGGGGAGACCATCCCCCTGACCGAGGGCGACGAGCTTTTCCTCATCGCCCAAGCCGTCCTCATCTTTGGTCCCTTTCGGTTCGCGCTGCCTGCGGAGACGTTCGTTCTTTTCCTCGGGTTCGGCTACCAGCTCGAGCTGCGGCTGGAGGACCGGGACGGGAAGCCGGGAACGCTCGTGGCTCCCGGCAACCAGGTCGTGCTCCGGGCGTCGGGGAAGGTTGACGCGATCGTCACCGAGATCGTCATGATCTCGGAGGGAGAGGACCCCATCCTCCACGACCGGGATCACACGTACATCAAGCTGGAGGACCCGATCGCACATGTCTACGAGCGGGCGTCTCTTCGCGTCAACGCCAACGTGGCGCCGGCCACGCACGGCGAGACCGTCGATGCGATCCTCGGCAGCGGAGACGGGAGCACGCCGAACCAGCGCTTCGTTCTGGCCCAGAGCCCGCTGACGTACGTCAGCGCCCGGACGCCGAGCGGACGGGAATCCACGCTGGACGTCCGGGTCAACGGCGTCCTCTGGACCGAGGTCCGGACGCTGCATGGCGCCCAACCCGATACGCGGGTCTACCGGACGATACAGGACGACGACGCGGTCACGACGGTTGAGTTCGGCGACGGCTTGGAGGGGGCGCGGCTCCCGAGCGGCGAATCCAACGTTCGCGTGAGTTACCGCAAGGGAATCGGCACAGCGGGCAACGTGGCGGGGGGCCGGCTCACCAACCTG
>CAZTTI010000500.1:0-9119 GCA_964615925.1 uncultured Solibacteraceae bacterium | reverse complement strand
ACGACGTGTTTCGCGAGACGAAGCCGGCCAACGGATACCGCGTCTTCATGATGGGCGGTTCGACGACGGCCGGTTGGCCGTACCCGCCGAACGTCATCCCGTCGCAGGTCCTCGAACGGCGCCTGGCGGAAGTTTTTCCCGACCGGGAGATCGAGGTCGTCAACGTCGGGATCGCGGCGGTCAATTCCTTCACGCTCCTCGACTTCACGCATGAGGTACTTCTGTGGGAACCCGATGCCGTGATCGTCTACACCGGGCACAACGAATATTACGGCGCGCTCGGCTCGGCGTCGGTGGAATCGGCCGGCAACGCCCGCTGGATCGTTCGTGCGTCCATGAGGCTTCTGGCCTTTCGTTCCGCGCGTCTCGTTCGCGACGTGCTGGCCGGTTTCGGCGAAACCGAAGACGGGCCGACGCTCATGAGCCGTGTCGTTCGCGAAAATGTCCCGTACGGGAGCCGCGCCTATGAGCGGGGACGGGAGAACTTCCGAAAGAACGTCGACGCCATTGTCTCGCGTTTCACCCGGGCGGGCGTCCGCGTGCTTCTCAGCGAACTGGTCTCGAACGTCCGGGACTTTCCACCCTTCGTCTCCGGGCCTGCGGCCGACGCGTACGAGGAGGCGCGGCAACTCGAGGAATCCGGAAAGATCGGCGAGGCGCGCGCGATGTACGTTCGCGCGAAAGATCTGGATGTTCTCCGCTTCCGTGCCCCCGAAGAGTTCAACGCCATCGTCCACGAAATCGGCAACCGATATGGCGCCGTCATCGTCCCGATGAAAAGTGTGTTCGAGAACCGCTCACCGGACGGGCTGCTCGGAACAACGCTGTTTCTCGAGCACCTCCACCCGAACACCGACGGCTATTTTCTGATGGCGGAAGCGTTCTTCGACACCATGCGCGAGGCGGAACTCATCGGACAAGACTGGAATGACGCCGGGGAAGTTGACCGCCGGTGGCCGGTGACGGCACTCGACGAGGAAATCGGCCGGCTGATCGTCATGGATCTGATGGACTATTGGCCCTTCGAGCCGGTAGACAACCCGGGCAACGCGTTCGCGACATTCGAGCCGCAATCGCCCGTCGAGGAGTTCGCATACCGCGTGGCACGGGGGGAATTGGATTTCGTGGAAGCGCACGAACGGCTCGCCCGCCTGTACGACCAGACGGGCGAGCCCGAGATGGCGAGGCGGGAACGCGACGCGATCCGGGCCGCGTCGCCATATCCCGAACCCTAAGGTACCGAACTTCCGTCTTCGCGCGTGATCGCTCCCCCGCGGCCGCCAGCCAACACTCCGTGGAGTGCGCGATCACGGGGAGGGGCGCCCCTTACTGTGACCGTTTCACCCACGGTGAACGTGTCCACAGCGTACCCGCTCCGCCTCATCGGTGCGGCAGCGGACCCGCCGAAGCTGATGTCCCATTCCTCCAGCTCTCCGTTCTCGCCTTCGACCTCGAGGACGAGAAACGGATGCGGATTGACCAGACGCCACTCGACCACCTTCCCCGTGATCTCGATCGATTGAGTGTTGTCGTAGACGTCGACCGTGCTGTGGTGGGCCATGCCGGACACGGCGAACGATCCGAGCGATGCCATCGCGGCAACCAGGAACAACAGCGTGAAAGCTTCTGAAGTCTTCATCTCGTTTCCCTCACTCCGGGATGCGTAAGACCGCCGGATCATCGCCGTAATCGCTTGGGATCATCGTCAACGACTGCCGCGCGGCTTCCAGATCGCAGTCCCACGGCAACGCCAACTCCCCTTCGACCGGTTGTGACCGGACACGATAGACCCACGGCTCCCGCAGGAAAAACGTGTCCTCGGTCGCCACCTCGAGCAGGAGCGCATCGCCGTCGGGGGTGAATCTCTCGGTCACCTTCTTCTGCGTCGACGAGGGTAGCTTGAAATCGCTGTTGATGCCCTGCGGGTCGAACGTGAACCTCGTCGTCTCGACGACGAGGGTGTCGCCTTCGTAGTGCCCTTCCGCGTAGCCATGGACAAAAAACTGATTCAACGGCGGCCGTTCGTGGCCGTGTCCGTCGAGCCAGACGGTCCGGACGACGTCGTCCTTCTCGTAGGAAATGATCACGCGGTCTTCCATCTGCTCGAGCTGGTACGCGTAGGGATCCGTGTACAGGTGCGGGATCGACATCGGCGCGCAGTCGTATTTCGGCTGGGCGATCTCGTCGAACGCCTCGTGGAAGGCCAACGCCCGTTCGGTCCACAGCGGGTCGTCGGCTTCGATCAACATGCAGTTGAAACCGGTCCCGTCCAGGCAACGTCCCCACCCCCAGACCCCGCTGACGTCGGGGACGCCGGAGGGGGCCTGCGAATAGCCGCCCGGTCCCGTGGCCAGAACGGCTGCGGCGACGAGGACCGCGTTCGATAACGTCAGGACAATTCGTTTCACAGTGGACACTCCTCCAAGGCTCTCGGTCGGAATGCCCATACGATACCACGCGAACCCCCGACTTGGAGCCGCTTGGGCCCTTCCCTTGCGCGCTCACGATCGTTATCCTTGTATCGTCGGACTCCTATGGTGAACAATCTGAGGCATTCGGCCCGGAAACCGGTCCGGTCGAACGGTGGATGTCGACATACTCGCTCGGGGGAACTATGAGAACAGCGACGGGCTCGCTCCCGTTACTTCTGGCCGCGGGCCTCCTGCTCGCGTCGCCGGGTTGGGCGCAAACGGTCGTGGATCCGGGATTCGAGAGCGTCGGCCGCGGGGCGCCAATGCTGGCGGACATGAATGATTACGAGATGACGGGCGCGACGACCAGGGGCGCCGGAGGATTCATCGGGTCCGCTCAGAACGGCGATTCGCCCCCGGGCATCGAGCCCCTCGACGTGGATCTCTTCACCTCCGACGACTTCTACCAGGACCGCGATCTCTGGTCCGATCCCCGGTACTTCCGCTGCAACAGCCCTGCGGCGATCGAGGACCTCTGGGGCGGGAACCGGCAGGACCTGATGGGCGACAATCCGCCGGAGACGGCGGCGTGGGGCCATTGCGACCGCGACTACCCCCGCGAAGCCATCGTCAGCCCGTATCCGTTCCAGACGGCCCAGGAACACTACGAAGCGCTTCTCGAGGAAACCCGCGGGCGCGGCGGCCCGACCCAGCACACCTACGAAACGGTGCCGGGAGAGTGGACCGGACGCTACATGCACCCCGGTCGAACGCCGGGCAATCAGTACTGGTACCGCATGCGGCACGTCCAGATGCCGACGGTCCTGTCGCTGCTGACCGACGAATACCAGACGCGGATGGTCCAGGAGGCGTATCACCACGGCAACACCAACGCCGCTCAATGGCCGTCCCAGTACTGCTGGCCCGAAGGCTTCATGAGGCGCTGGCACGAGGCCGCCGTCTGGGAACACCACGTCATGGTGACCCCGGACATGGTCCAGATCCTCGCGGGCGTGGCGAGGAACTTCATCACCAACGTCCACATCGGCCGCGAGTTCAACATGGACGGCGCGGTTCCCCGCCTTGGCGCGGATGTGCCCCGGTGGTATGGAGAGACCATCGGATTCTGGGACGAGGACACTTTGATCACCTGGACGTCCAACATCCAGGGGTGGAAAGTGCACGCGGCGCCGGATCATTCGAACCTGTTACAGACCGTCGAGATCTACGCGCCGGTCCGCGATGAGGACGGCACGTTCCTCGGGCTCAACCACGAGGCGATCTTCTACGATCCGGAGGCGTTGGCCGAACCGGTCCGAATCGTTCGGAACTTCATGAAGACGAGCGATTTCGATGAAGGCGACCCGTATGTCTTCGTGGAGTGCCTTCAGACGATCTATCCGATCGACGGGATTGCAACCCCGGTATCGCCGGGAACCGTGATCGATTACGAAATCCTGGATATGTACGGCCGGCCCTGGGCGTATCTTTGGGAAAAGTACTTCGAACAGGACATGGAGAAGCCGGAGGCAGAGGATATTTTCAGCTTCAACTGAGAGCCTGAACGAAGGACTTCGGCGACTGACTCGAGCAGGCCACCGACATAATTCGTATAATGCGCATTGAACGCCCGCGCGTTGGAGAAAATGAAATGAACGTTCGACAAAGATTCGCTGGTGTCGTCATCGCGGCCCTGGTCGGGGCCGTGGGACTGGTGGCCTCCGTGGAGGCCCATCATTCTTTCGCGATGTACGACATGAACACCACGAAAGTCTTCACCGGAGTGGTCACGCGCGTGGATCCGGCCCCGAACCATCTGCAGATCTTCTTCGCTCCGATGAACGCCGACCACACCAATGTCGAGCGCGGCGCCGACGGCGAACCCGTCGTCTGGTCGGTGGAGATGGCGGGATCGGCGGCGATGGCCCGACAAGGCGTTTCCGTCAACTCGTTCCCGCCGGGCACCGTCTTCAGCATCGGTCTGCACCCGCTCCGCAACGGCCAGACCGCCGGCAGCCGCGAGGGAGGCATTTTCAGGTGCCCGGACAGGACACCGCCGGAGCCGGGGAAGCATTGCGACTCCGTCGCGGGACATACGGCGATCGGAGACGATCCGTTGCCGACGCCTTCAGAGTAGACCGCTCGTCAGAAGCCTATCTCGAACGGGGCGCCCTGGGGCGCCCCGCTTCGCGACTGCCGGGGGGATTCCCGATTCACCGACGCGTCCTCCAAGTCACGAAGCATCCTCAACGCGCGCAGCAACCCGTACTCGAGAGACATCTCCCCGCTTTCGACATCCTCCGTCGGTCCGAATTTCACTGTTTCGTTCAAAGCTCCTCGCATCACTTCAGTACCGTAACGCGTCGGTCGGATCCACCTTGAGCGCCCGCCACGTGGGCACAAGACACGCCGTCAATGCGGCGGCCACGAGCAACAGGGACACCGCGGCAAACGTTACCGGATCGGTCGCGCCCACTCCAAAAAGCGTCCCGGCAATCAGGGGCGTGAGCAGGAGCGATCCAAGGATTCCGATCACGAGGCCAATCGCCACAACCATTACCGCCTGCCGCATGATCAGCGTGATGATCTTCTTTCCGGTCGCGCCGAGTGCCATCCGGATCCCGATCTCGTGCGTGCGCTGGGCCACTGAATAACTGACTACGCCGTAGATCCCCGTCACCGCAAGGACGCCCGCGATGATGCCGAACGTGCCGAGGAGCGAGACCCATAGAACATTTCCCTGCATCTGTTCGCCCAGGTATTGATCGATCGTCCGGATCTGGGTGAGCGGCCGATTCGGGTCCACCCGGGCCACGGAACTCTGGATCACGGGGACGAGGTCCGTGGGATTCCCCTGCCCGCGCACCATGAAATACACACCGGCCCGTTGACCCCATTGAGGCCCGCGCCACGTGTCGGTCTGCTGGCTGTACGGGACGTACATGACGGGGGTGGCGGCCTCCGCGTATTGGGACAACAGAACGTTCGACACCACCCCCACGATTTCGCGCGCCGGTTCTCCGGGCACGAAGTCCAGCGTCACGTAGCTCCCGATCGGGTCGGCGTCCTCCCAATACTGTTGGGCCATCGCCTCGTTGACGATGGCGACCGGAGGGGCGTTCCCGTCGTCGAGGTCCGAGAACGGCCGGCCGCGCTCGACTCCGACCCTCAGAATCTCGAAATACCCCGGGGTGATCGCCAGGTAGGCGGCGTTCGGCTCGGAGACGTCGTCACGCACCGAAGGACCGTCCACCCGGATCGTGCGTCCCGCGGCTCCAAGAAAGGGAGGCGAGCTCACGGCCGCTGCCTGGATACCCGGGACGAATTTGAGCTCGTCGTGAATCCGGTCGATCGTCAGTCCGACTTGCGGGTTGACGTCCCAGAGACCGACCCCATCCACCTGCTCCCCCGTGAACGTGATGGTCTCGTCCTGCGCAAACTGGAGCCGGAACGTGAGGATGCCGTTCGGATCGGCTCCAAGCTCGTTGTCCTGCAACTGGAGGAAGCTATTGATGAGGAGCCCGGCCGTGATGAGGAGCACCAGCGCAACGCCGGTCTGCATGGTCACCATCGCGAGCCGGAGCCGTTGGCGCGCGACGCCGCCGCTGGATCCCCGCGCGGAATCGTTGAGCAGCGACGTCAGGTCGGGACGCGTTCCCTGGATGGCCGGAATGATTCCGAAAAATACGGCCGTCAGCCCGACCACTCCGGTTGTGAACACGAGGACGCTGGGGTTGATCGTCATCATGTCGAGGTTGGGAACGTCGGCCGGGGCCGCCGCAACGAACCACCGGAGACCGATCCAGGCCAGAAGGACGCCGAATACTCCGCCCAGGGCGGACAAGAGGAGGCTTTCGGTCAGAACCTGCCTCACCAGCCGCCCCCGAACCGCTCCCACCGAACTGCGGATCGCGATCTCGTTCTGTCGGGCCGTGGCGCGCGCGAGCATCATCCCGGCCACGTTGGCGCACGCGATCAGGAGGACGAACAGAACCGCGCCCTGGAGGACCATCAACTGCTCCTGGGCGCCCTGGTAGAAGAAGTCATGCAGGCTCGTGACGCGGAAACCCACGTTCTCGTTCGAATTGGGGTATTGCTCGGCAAATCCCGGCGCCATGCGCCCAAGTTCGTCATTGGCCTGGCCCATCGTCACCCCGTCGGCGAGCCTCGCGAAGGTGATCAGGAACCGGCCGTCGCTGATGCTCTGCGCGGTCACGATTTCCGAGGGGACCCAAAGCGCCGCGGTGGGAAGGAACAGGTCTTCCTCGACCCCCGGCGGCAAGACGCCGATGACGGTCGCCGGCGCGCCGTCGAGGCGCAAAGTCTGGCCAATGGCCGCCGGATCGCGTCCGTAACGCCGATCCCAGAATCGATCGGTGATGAGGGCCACCGCGGCCCAATCGTCCACGCGATCCTCCTCTCCGGTGAAGAGGCGGCCCAACTGCGGCTCGATACCGAGAACGCGGAACATATCCGAAGTCGACCGGATGACCTCAAGTTCTTCCGCCGGCGCCTGGCCTGTCTCCGCTCCGAGGTTCTTGACGCCAGTGAGCAACGCGCCGACGGCTTCAAAACTCCGCGCATCGCGCCAGGCGACGTATTCGCGATAGGTCGCCGAAGACCGGCCGTCGGGAAAGTCGAGCGGGTAGGTGGAGATCGCCACGATCCGGTCCTCATTCTCGAAGCCGATCGGGGCGAGCAGGGTCGCGTTGATGATGCTGAAAATCGTCGAATTGACGCCGATACCGAGGGCCAGCGAAACAACGGCGATCAACGTGAAGGACGGGCGGTCCAGCAGAGTGCGGATACCATACCGGATATCCTGGCCGATCGAACTCATCGCTAGAATCTCCAGGCGCGAGGTCGCGAGCGCGGTTGACGTTCCGAACAAGCCCGAGATCGGGCCGCATGTCCCTAATACGTTCGCCCGCCGGATTTGTGTTCAGAAAATTCTTCAGGGCTTCGGGTGAGGGGCAACTTTTTGAAGAAGCCGAAGCATCGCGCAGGTCCATCCGCCGACACAACGTCGGCGGATGCGGCGGTTTTCAGTGCAGGATGCGCGTGTTGAACGGCCGCCGTTCCGGCGTCCGTCAGCCCACACGCGGGTTGGGACTACCGGGACCGGATGTTTTCGACGACGGGCGCGAGGTTGACGGAACCTGCGAGGACGGGCGTTCCCAGCGCGTCGTCGACAACGACCTCCGCCGTCAGGGAAGCCCTTCCTTCCCCACTTCCGTCGGAATCGAGCGCGAGTTCGACCAGCGTGAACTCATAATCAGTGGTGCCGGCCGCGCCGACGGGATCCCATTTCCCGGTATAGCCGCCCAAACGCCGGTTGAGCGCCAGGATGATGCGATCGCCGCCGCCGGGCTGGGTGATGCGATGGGCATATTTGACCGAATAGCCGGCCATCTCATCAGTCCACACGTAGCCGATCGTCGGAGATTCCGAAATCGCCGTGGTGAGCCGCGAGATCGGGTCCGGCGGCTCCTCGGGAGCCCCCCTCCCGCCTCGGCCGCCGCGGCCTCCACCCCGGCCACCGCGCCCACCCCCTTCCGCGTCCGAGGGCGGCGGAAGGGGGGGCAACGGCTGCATGGATTCGACCAGCGCCTGCCGCTCTTCCGCCGTCGACCAGCGAAACAACTCGATCCGGACGTCGCTGCCGACGTCGCGGACATTGGCGGAAGTCCCGGAGAGTTCCAACATCACCTGGTCCTGAACTCGCGCGGCGCGAGTCACCAACGGTGACGAGGCAAACGCGAAACCCAGAAGCAGCGAAGCCAGCAACGCTCGCCTGAGAGCCGGGAACACCAGGTAACGTGCCTGAATAGGGGTGGTCGAGCTCAATGGTTCAAACCTCCAGTGACATTCCTCGAGTGGTATTACTGTCCGTTCCAATTTTTATCACTCCCGATGGACGGCTGACAACCTGGGACGACAGACGACCTGGCTGAATCGCCGTCAGCCCGACCACACCCAGGGTGCCACGACCAGAATTCCCCCCATGAAGATCGCCGAGGCCACGGCCCCGGGAACGCTGAATCCCGAGACGACGCGAAGGGCGCCGGCCTGGAGCGCCACGAGCCACCAGCCGACGAAGAAACCAACCGTCCGGAGCGCAATCTGGATGGGCGACTCCGAGAGCCGGAGCTGGTAGTCCGCGATGACACGCGGCAAATCGCTCATCGGAACCGTGGACGGCACGCGGAACGGCTCGGGATCCCACCACGCGACGAGAACGACAAGGGTCGCGATGGACCAGAGGAACGAGGGCAGATAGGCGTATCCCGTGAATTCCACCAGGCGCCGGGCCCTTCCCGACCCGGCCCACACGACGTCCAGGACGACGGTGAATCCCGCCTGCAGGGCGAACAACATCCACGCGGATACAAAGGTCACGAACGCTCCGAACGCCATCGCAAAAACCGGAGCGCCCGCGCCGGACGCGCCCAAAGCCGTCGCCAGCAGGATCTGGCCCTTGGCCACGGAGACGGCGGCGGCGGCCGAAGCAACGAGGCAATAGAGGAAGACGGGCGCGAGTGCCGGGAGCCACGAGGGGTCTTCCGCGACCCGCGCCCGGAAGAACTGCACCGGGCTCCACAGAATGTGGACGATCGATCCGTGGCGAGGCCCTTGGTTCATGTGGTCCATGCCCATTGGATCGCGAATCCTTCCAGAACCGCGGCGACGGCCAGTCCGGCTCCGGCA
>CAZTTI010000499.1:0-5553 GCA_964615925.1 uncultured Solibacteraceae bacterium | reverse complement strand
GTCGGGTGCAGATAGATCGTCGTCGTGTGCTGTAGCCGCCCCGTCTGTTCGCGGACCTTTTCGGCGATCGTCGGGTCGCGTGGTTTCTCCGAACCAAATAACGTGATAAAGCCCACGCCTACTCCTCCTTAAGCTCCCGTTCCAGCAAGTCCGCGATGGCGACTTCGAGGTCCTTGCGATCGTGCAATATGGCGTAAACCTGCTGCGCGATCGGCATTTCGACGCCCATCCTCTCCGCGAGACGGACCGTCGATTCACTCGTTCGGATACCTTCGGCCACCATTCGCATGCTCGAAAGGATCTCATCGACGGACCGGCCCTTGCCGAGTTCGACGCCGACCTGCCTGTTCCGGCTCAGTTGTCCGGTGCAAGTCAGGACGAGGTCTCCGAGACCCGCGAGCCCCGCCAGCGTTTCGCGCCTCCCGCCGCAAGCCTGGGAGAGCCGCATGATCTCGGCGAGGCCGCGCGTGATGATGGCGGCCGTCGTGTTGTGGCCGAAGTCGAGGCCGGAAACGATACCCGCGGCAATCGCGATGATGTTTTTCACCGATGCGCCGATCTCCACTCCGACAATGTCGGAGTTGGTGTACAGCCGAAAGCGCGGTACCGTCAGGACCTGCTGAAGCTCGCGCCGCGTTGCGCCGTCCGCGGAAGCGACGACCAGTGCCGCGGGGCTTCCACGAGCGACTTCGCGGGCGAACGTCGGGCCCGAGAGTGCTGCGACCGGTCGTTCGAGGAGCCCGTCGGTCGCGTCCTCGATGACCTGCGACATCCTCATCAGGCTGCCGGTCTCGATTCCCTTCGTAGCGCTCACGACCAGGGCGTCGGTGCGGATGAAGGGACAAAGGTCCTTCCACACCGCGCGGACGAAGTGGGACGGCATGGCGCTGACCACGATGTCGGCGTCCCGCGCGACTTCGTCGAGCGACCCGCTGATCCGGACACCGGGCGGAATCGACACGCCGGGGAGGTAGACATCGTTGATGCGATCGCGCGCCATCGTTTCGACGAGATCCGGCTCGTACACCCAAAGTCGGACGTCGGGATGGACGCGGTGCATCGTGATGGAGAGGGCCGTACCCCAACCGCCTCCACCGATGATGGCGATGGACGTGGTCATGCCCGATCCTGAAATGTGTATCCGGCGACCTCCGAGTATCGGGCGCCGTCGGAGGAGACGCGGCTCTCGACCAGGACCATGCGGTCGAGCGTTGCCGATCCGAACTCGTGCTCCCGAAATCCGCGAGCAATATCCACCAATGCCTCGTCGAGCCGGGAGCGGCCTTTTGCCCTCGCGAGTGTCAGGTGTGGCTTCAATGGATGGGCCGGTGGCTGGAATCCCAGCGCCGCCATGCGGCGGTGGACAAGGTCGGCCAGTTGGGAGAAGCCTTCCGGCGTTACCCCTGCCCAGAATACACGAGGCGCCGTCTCGCGGGGGAAGAAGCCCACTCCCCGCACGTGAACGCGGAACGCCCTGGACTCGATGCGGCCGAGTTCGCGCTCGATCCGGTGCACGGTCGGGGGAGGAACGTCGCCGAGGAACTGAAGCGTCAGGTGCATCGCCTCGGGCCGAACCCAATTGATTGGAGCCTGGATTTCAGGACGGTTGCGGATGTCGCGCACGAAGTTGCTGATCCTGTCCCGGAGATCGGACGGAAGCCACATGGCGATGAACGTGCGCACCGGGCGTTCACGCGTTGATCAGCATCCGCCGCGTCATGTCGAGGGCGGCCTGCGACGCCTGCCACCGGATGCGCTCCCGGCTTCCCGGGAAAACGAACTGGCGGTGGTCGGTTCGATCCTTGCCGGCAATGGCGATGTGCACGGTTCCGACGGGCTTGTCCGGCGAGCCTCCCCCGGGGCCGGCGATTCCCGTCACGCCGATTCCGAACGTCGAGGAGTTCCTCTCGCGAATGCTTTCCGCGAGCCCGATCGCGACCTCCTTGCTCACCGCGCCCCCCATTTCGAGGAGGAGCGGCGGGATCCCCGCCAGCGCGATCTTCGACTGGTTGCTGTAGCAGACGACGCCGGACCGGAAGTATCGCGAACTCCCCGGGACCCGAGTAAGGCGTTCGGCGACCAGCCCTCCCGTACACGACTCCGCGACGCTGATGGAGGACTCCTTCATGACCAGGTACATCCCGACCACCTCCTCCATTTCCTGATGGCCTGTCGCGAACACAAAATCTCCGATCTCCTGTTCGATCCGGTCACCGAGCTCGGCGAGGAGGGATTCCATATCCGCCTCGGATCGGGCACGAGCGGTGAGGTGGACGTCGACCTGGCCGGGCTTCGAGAGCACGGTGGTCCACGGGTTCCTGTATCGGGCGTAGATGGGGGATATCCGGCTGTCCAGGGTCGATTCAGGGATTCCGGTGGTCCGATAGATCCTGGAGCCGATCACCGCAGCGCCGGAGCGCTTTGAAAGTCGCGGAAGGCAGTGGGTCTCGAACATCGGCCGCAGTTCGGACGGTGGACCCGGGAGGAGGATGATGAGCGTCGCTTCCTCTTCGATCCAGAGACCGGGCGCCGTGCCATGGGCGTTCGCCAGCGTTTCGGCCCCTTTCGGGACGAGGGCCTGGCGCGCGTTGTTCGGGGCCATCTCCACGCCCCGCGCGGCGAATCGCGCCTTCAGGTTGTCGAGAAGCGCGTCGTCGAGCACGAGTTGCCTTCGGGTCACCTGCGAGACCACCTTGCGCGTGATGTCGTCTTCGGTCGGTCCGAGGCCGCCGATGGTGATGATGACCTGGCTGCGATCCATCGCGCCGCGGACCGCGTGCTCGAGGTATTTCTCGTCGTCGCCGGCCACGGTCTTCATGACCACGGGGATACCCACCTGATTCAGCTGTTCGGTCAGGTAGAAGGAGTTCGTGTCGCTGAACCGCGGAGTCAGCAACTCGGACCCGATGGCGATGATTTCGGCGTTCAGCATCGGAAGAAAAGCGAAGGTTCGTCAGGGAAGCGGCTTGCCCATCGTTCCCGCGCGCACGCGGTAGATCGACGAGCTGTCGGCGACGATGAGGTTCTCGGCGAAGTCGAACGCGAGCCCGACCAGACCCTGGCCGGAGATGAACAGCTCCGGTTCCGACGTGCCTTGCGAAAACCGGAAGATGCCACGCCGACCGCGATAGGAGCCGACCACGTAGAGATTTCCACTGATGTCCGAAGCCAAACCCTGGGGCCGCCCGAGACCGGTGAAGAATTTTTCGACCTCGCCCTTCGGAGACACGCGGTATATGGAGTCATAACTCGACGTCGTCGGTCCCGTCACGTAGAGATAATCATCGAGGCCGTAGGCCATGTGATATGCGGCCATGCTCGGCTCGAGCGTTGCGAAGACGAAGATCTCCCTGTCCGCATCGATCTTGAAGATGCTGCCGCTGCGGTCCCCTACGTACAGGTTGTTGCTCCGGTCGAACGCGATGCCGGTGGCGATTCCCATTCCTTCGATGTAGGTTTCCGTGCGGCCGTCGGGGCTGACTGTGTAGACGTTCCCCTCGTGCCGGCTCGATACATACAGGCCTCCGTCGAGACCGAATGCCAGACCGGTCGCGTTCATGATCGTATCCGTCAATGGGGACAACGCGCCGTCCGGGGATACGCGGTACACGGAGACCGGAGTCTTCTGGCCGCGCCGTCCGCTGTAGGTCGTGTAGATGTTTCCGTCGCTGTCCACGGCGGGGTTCGCCACCGGGTGCAGGTTCGTGGCGAGGCGCTTGCCGATTTCATAGGGAAAGGGCGCGCTCGAGGATCCGTTCTCCGAAACCCGGAGATCCGTCGCTCCCCGGTCGGACGAGGAATCGGGGACCCGGGCCACGATCACGTCGCTGGACGCGATCGTCACCTGTCCGGTGTGTTCGCCGAAGTAGACTTCGGGACGGCGGTCGCCGGCCAACTCGACTCCGCCGTATTCGATCCGAACCTCACCGCCCGGCAGCGCAGCATGCGGAGACACGTGCTTGATGGTGATGTCGGCCATTCAGAAATTCGCCATGACCTCGACCGCCCACGGCTCGACGAGCATGAGGACGATGAGGGCGTAGAATCCCGCTCCCAGGTCGTCGGCCACCACCCCGAACCCGCCAGGTAGGTGCTCGAGCCGCCGGATCGGAAAGGGCTTAAGGATATCGAAAAAGCGGAACAGCAAAAAGCCGAGAACGGCGCCGGCCAGGACTTCCCGACCCTCCGAACGTCCCACAAACGCCAGTGTCAGCATCTGTCCAGCAACCTCGTCGATGACGATCTTCGGCGAATCGTGGCCATAAACGGGCTCGACGCGTGACGCCGCCCAGACACCGGCAATGGTCGTTATGGCCACGAGCAGCGGAAACGCCGCCTGAGCGCCGGGAAGGGCAATGGCCACGTACAGGAGAACGCCGACGAGGGCCCCGGCCGTGCCCGGTGCTTGAGGCATAAGCCCAGCCCCGCCGGCGGTTGCGATGAACGTCGCGACTCGAAAGCTCCCGCCGACAGGGGATCCTTCCAGCGGGAACTCAGGTTCTTTCGACATCGCCCGAACCGCGTTCGTTGGGCTCCCCCGGCGGGCTCTCCAGATCGCCAGCCGGCTGGTCCGGCACGCGATAGGCTCCGGCGGCCCATTTCCCAAGATCGATCAACTTACATCGCTCCGAACAGAACGGCCGGTGCGGATTGCCGTCGAAAGGCGTGTTTTTCCTGCATGTCGGACAACGCATGGATGGTCCGCCTCACAGTGGTTCGATGATGCGGCCCACCAGATCGTAATCCAGCGCCTCGGTGATCTCGACCGAGTAGAACTCCCCGCTTGACGGAGAGACGTCACCCGCGTCATTGATCAGGACGTGGCCGTCGATCTCGGGAGCCTGGGTTTCCATCCTTCCTTCGAGCAGGAGGTCGGTTTCCGACGAGAATCCGTCGAGCAGAACGCGAACCGTCCTGCCGACCCAGCCGGAAAGCCGTTCGCGGACAAGATCCGCCTGCAGGGTCATGAGCCGGTCGCGCCGTTCTTCGGCGACCTTGCGCGGCACCTTGCCATCCAGGCCCAATGCAGCGGTGCCTTCTTCGTCGGAATAGAGGAACACGCCCAGGTTGTCGAAGCCGGCTTCAGCGACGAACGCGATCAACTCGTCGAAATCGGTGTCCGTTTCCCCGGGAAAACCGACGATGAACGATGTCCGGATCCCGGCCGACGGAAGGGCGCGCCGAATCTCCTCGATTTGGCGCAGGAACGCCTTCCTGCCGCCGCCGCGCCTCATCCGCTCCAACACCCTGGGGCTCGCGTGCTGATAGGGGATGTCGAAGTAGTTGCACAGCCTCGGTTCGCCGGCCATGCGGGCGATGAGATCCCTGGAAAGCAGGTTCGGGTAACAATAGAGCAAGCGAATCCAGTCGATCTCGACCTCTAGTAGAAGGGAATCCAGCAGCACTCCGAGGCCGCGCGGTCCCAACCCGAGGTCCTTCCCGTACGCCAGCGTGTCCTGAGAGACAATGGTCAACTCTCGCACGCCGCCTTCCTGAAGTCGACGCGCCTCGGCGACGAGGTCGCGGGGAGTCCGACTTCGGAAACGCCCGCGA
>CAZTTI010000498.1:0-7614 GCA_964615925.1 uncultured Solibacteraceae bacterium | reverse complement strand
TCCTCCTGTGGAAAATGGACCGGACGATCGATGGTGCGGATGTTGCGCAACCTTGACGTACGCGACTTGTAGCGGATGCGGCGGGCGACGACGCTTGCCTGCCGTAACGGTCAATTGCTCAATGGACGAAGCGGCCTCGTATCGGTCCGATCGGATCTTATTCCTCCGCTCCGCCGGCTACCGCCGGCTCCGCGCAACCGCAGGGAGGAAACCCTGCGGTTCGTATTGGGGAGGCGGGTTTTGAGCTTGGTTCTTGCCCTCTACCGGCTCAGTTTCAATTTGACGAGGGATATGGTACCGTCGCCGCGTTCGGTACCTTAGGCCCCAAAGCGTGCCCAAATGTCGCCTTTCTGCGACGTTACAGCGATCAGGCTCTCGAAAAAGGAGGAACGATGCAAGGACTGGAGGCAATTTTCCGATGGCTGCACGTCTTCGCCGGAATCATCTGGATCGGACACCTCTATTTCTTCAACTGGGTCAACGGCGCCGTGGCGGCGCAGTTGGACGGCCCGACCAAAAAAGCCGTCGTTCCTGAGCTCATGCCCCGCGCCCTGTACTGGTTCCGCTGGGGGGCGGCCTGGACCTGGATCACCGGCGTCCTGCTCCTGCTGCTGGTCTACTACCACGGCCAGCAGACTTTCCAGGCGACGGCGTCCTGGAGCGCGGGCGCCATCGTCATGATTGCCATCACGTTCCTCTCCGTATTCGTCTACGACATCCTCTGGAAGAGCATGGCGGGACGGGCCGGCGTCATCGTCTCCTTTCTCATCCTTTCCGTCGTCGTGGCCATGTTCCATTACGTCGGGCAGTTCGGATACCGCGGCCTGCTGATCCACACCGGAGCCCTGTTCGGAACAGCCATGGCCTTCAACGTGTGGTTCCGGATCTGGCCCGCCCAACAGCAGATCATCCGCGCCGTCAAGAACGGCGACGCGCCGAACGGCGACCTGGTCAAGCTGGCGGGATTACGTTCCAAACACAACACCTATATGTCCCTGCCGCTGATCTGGGCGATGATGGGGCAACACACGACATTTTTCGCCGGCGGAAACCTTGGAATCCCGTCCGACCTCTACTGGGTGGCGTGGCTCGCGATCATTGCCCTTGGCTGGCACATCATCTTCCAGTGCTATAAGAAGTCGGGCAAGGTCAAAGGCTTCTGAAGCTCGCCGATTCCAATATCGAGCCCCGGGCCGTCATCGTCGGCGCCGGGACGACGGGCCGCGAGTTGCTCCGCCGCCTCACCGAACACTGGCTCGTGGCCATCGTCGACATCGAAAAGGAGAGGCTCTCGCTGATCGATCTCGACGGCGTCGAGGCCGAGCGCGTGCACACGACCGCCGGCGATGGAACCAGCCGCTTGGTCCTGGACAAGGCCGGCATTGAACACGCCGACTACGTGATCGCGGTCACCGGATCCGACGACGTGAACCTCGAGGTGTGCCGTCTCGCGCGGGAAGCATACGGAAAGTCCCAGCTCTACGCCGCGGTCAGCAGCTTCACCGAGCGCGAGCGCTACCGCGAAGCCGGTATCGACTTCGTGACCCCATCGTATGCCGCGGCCGTCAGCCTCTACCATCGCGTGCTCCACGGCGTGGGGACGTCGCTGAGCAAGGCCGAAGCACGAGGAGAGATCATCGAAGTCGCCGTCCTTCCGTCCTCGCCGATGATCGGACGATCGCTGACGTCGGTCCGGTCCCGCCGCTGGCACGTCGCCGCCATATATCGGAAGGACGATCTGGTGGTGCCGTCGGACGCAACGCGGATCGAGGTGGATGATCGCGTGGTCCTCGTCGGGGAGGGAGAGATCCTGCCGTCCATCGCCGAGTTCTTCCGCGTCGGCGAGCCGGAATTCCCCTTGGAGTTCGGGTCGCAGGTCGTCATCCTCACCGAGAGCGCATCGAATTTCTCGAGTTTTTCGGCCGAGCTTCGCTACATTCTCGATCACAGCCGGGCGAGAGGCGTCCAGATCCTGTTCTGGCCTCACGAACCGGGGATCCAGCGGGGGATCGACGAGACCTGCCGGGAGAGCGGAATCGAGGCGTCGAGCTCGGCCGTGTTCGGTAGCTACGGCGAGGTGGCGGCAAAACACCTGGTCAAGAAGGATTGCGGTTTTCTCGTCGTCCCGGACGAGCGATTCCGATTTCTCGAGCGGATCGGATTGCGGCGAACGGCGCTTTCCCGCCTGTTGGCGCGCATGGAGGCGCCGGTCGGGATCCTGCGGGGCACGCATCCGTACGAGAAGATCCTCGTCCCGGTGACGCATGGAACCGAATCGATCGAGGCGGCCCGTCTGGCGCTCGACCTGGCCCGGATCTACAAGGCCAGCGTCACCGCCATCACCGTCACGCCCCCGCGCTTCATCGCGGGTGCGCAGGCGGTCGAGGAGCAGAAGGCGGGGCTCGACAAGATCCAGCACCTGGCGAATCTCTACCATATGGATGTGGATCAGTTGCACGACGAGGGTAATCCGGTGGAGCGCGTGTTGGAGATCGCGGGGGACTTCAGCCTGTTGGTCCTGGCGCACAACGCCCGGAGGAAACCGTCGGTCTTCGATCCCGACGTCAGCCAACACCTGCTCCGCCGGTCCCCGGTGACGACGATCATCCTGCCCGTATAACGGACCTGTTCGGAATGGAAGCTTCCCCCGCCATCACGCTCCTCGTCATTTCGCTGGGGGCGTTCCTCGTCCCCCTGGTCAGCGGCCGCCTCGGTGTTCCCGCCGCTGTCGGGGAGATCGTTTTCGGCCTCCTCGTCGGGCCGTACGTTCTCGGAGTGGTCCAGGAGACCGAATTTTTCGGGTTCCTCGCGGAGTTCGGCTTCGCGTTCCTGATGTTTCTCGCCGGTCTCGAGCTCGATTTCACCAACATCGAACGACGCGGATCGAGACTCCTCGTCATCAGCGCGGCGGTGACGATCATCGTCGTTGGCTTCTCGTTCGGGTCGGCCGCCGTCATGGGCTGGCCGCCGTTCTTCGGCATCGTTCTCAGCGCGATGTCGATCGGCATCGTCCTGGTGAGTCTGCGGGAAACCGGACAGGTGCGGTCGCCGTTCGGCCAGACCGTCATCCTGACCGGCTCGGTGGGAGAATTCGTCACCATCATCCTGATGACGGTCTTCAACATCGTCTACGCTTCCGGGTTCGGCATCGCGTTTGCCATCGAGATCCTCCGCCTCGGCGCCGTGTTCTTCCTCGCCTATATGGTCCTTCGGGTCCTCAAACTGATGGTCTGGTGGTTCCCGGCCTATTTCTCACGATTGATCGCGATCGAGGATCCTTCCGAGATCGGAGTGCGAGCGGGCCTGGCGCTCATGATCGCTTTCGTCTCGATTGCCGAGTTGATGGGAATGGAAGCTATCCTGGGCGCCTTCCTGTCCGGAGCGCTGTTCTCGTTCGTGTTCCGCGAAAAGGGGATTCTCGAGACGAAACTGTCCAGCATCGGGCACGGGTTCTTCATCCCCGTGTTTTTCATCTACGTCGGTGTGGAGTTCAACCTGTCGGAGCTGGGAAACGTGGCGATCTATCCGCTCCTGGCCCAGATGGCTGTGCTGTCGCTCGCGATCAAGACCGTGGCCTCGATTGTCCTTCGAGCCGCGGACTTCGGAGTCCGAGAGATCGCCGGAGCTTCCCTGCTGCTCTCGACCCCGCTGACGCTCCTGGTCGCGATTGCGGCGATCGGCCTGGATCTGGGCGCGCTGACCGAACTGGAGAGTTCGGCCGTCATTCTGATGGCCGTGGTGTCGGGGCTGCTGTTCCCGACCGCATACAAAGCCATCGGCCGGAAGGGTGGACCGGAGACCTGATTCACAAGCGAATCTGGTCTCCGTCCCTGAACTAACGCCCAGCAATCACGAGCGGTTCGCTGAGCGAGAACCCGAGCAGCGTTTCGGCCGGAATGTTGATGCGTTCTCCGCGGGTCAACACCTGGACGGCACCGGCCGTGCCGCCGCCGATTCCGGCCCCGATCGCCGCGCCCTGGGCGCCGCCGGCAATGGCCCCGATGGCGGCACCGAGTCCCGCGCCGATCCCGATCCGGCGGGCGGATTCGCCTCCACGCGACTCGGCAACTTCCTGGTACTCGTTCGTCGCGAGTGCGTACGGCACGCCGTTGACGGTGATCCGGTCCAACTCGAGCCGCAGCTCCGCGGCACCGCGGACGCGGCCCGCCTCGTTCACCTGGGCGATGCGCCCGCGAACCTGCGACCCGACGGGTGCAACCTCGATCCCCTGGACGACGAGGGGCTCGACGAGCGACGCGTTGAACGTCTCGCCGATCTCGCTCCGCTCGCTGTCGAGCGCCGAGTTGATCCGGACGACCAGCGTGCTCCCGGCCGGAACGGTCCAGGCCGTGTTGGCCGCGTTGGCCGCAACCGGCGGCTGGCTGGATTCTTCGCGGGTCTGCAAGCGCGGCGTCCCGGTAGACGAAGACGATGTCGAATCGGCGCGCGTTACCGCAGGCTCGGTGCGCGTCACCGCAGGCGGCTCCTCGAGGCGCGGCGTCGAAGACACGACATCGCCGCCGAACTGGATCTGGTCGACCGTCAGCAGGTCGTATTCCTGAACTCCGGTGTCGGTCCGGAAGCGGATGACGCGCGACGTCCCGCCTTCGTAATACCCAGAGACGCGGTTCCCGTTCTTGAGAACCAGGGTGTCGGCAAGAGCCGGCAAGGCCATCGCCCCGATCGCCGCGGCCATCGCGGCCACGCGGATACTCCGTTGGAAGACTTTCAGCATTGAAGCCACCCCCCGCTGGTTTTTGCCCATCTCGGACGCGCGCGGCGGAATCGCGCACACCCTGTTCGACGCTCTCCCGGAATGAATGTTACCACCCGGCCTTCCCGGAGCCGACCCCGCATGGTTCGGACCCGGCACGGGACCGTTTATACTGGCGGCTTACCGGGCGCCCGTAGCTCAGATGGACAGAGCAACGGCCTTCTAAGCCGTGGGTCGCAGGTTCGAATCCTGCCGGGCGTATTCTCCCCTTACAAATTGGGACTGACAGGCCCTTCTTTTGCGTAGGTTCATCCGTGTTATAGTTGGCGGTTGGGTCTTCCCGCCGGGGCATCGCGGGCACGATGGGCCGGACACCCGCGGACGACCCTTTGGACAGCGACCGGGAATGACGCCGGCGAAAATCGCCGGTAGAGAGTCGCACGAGACGTCCACAAGAAGGAGAGAACGTTGTCACAGCAATCCCCTGACACAGCGGTGCTGGACGAGGAAGGCGGCGGGGGCTCCCCCAGAATTATCAACGATTTCAGCATTCAGGTCGCGACGATCAACGGCTCGGGCAGCCAATCGGCCAACCTGGTTCTGATGCGGTCCATCTTCCAGATGGGCATTCCCGTCAGCGGCAAGAACCTCTTCCCCTCCAACATCGCCGGACTCCCCACGTGGTTCACGATTCGGGCGAACAAGGACGGATGGACCGCCCGTCGCAAGGAACTCGACCTCCTCATCGCCATGAATCCCGGAACGGCCCGCGAGGACGTCATGGACCTGGAGCCCGGGAGGGTCGTCGTCTACGAGGAACGCCTCAAGCTCTCCGAACTCCGGGACGATCTGATCTTCTATCCCGTCCCCTTCGCGCAGCTTGCGGGGGACATCATCTCCGACTCGCGGCTCCGGAAGCTCCTGGCCAACATGTTGTACGTCGGCGTGGTCGGCGAGCTGATGAACATCGACCGCGCCGAGATCGACGTGGCGATCTCCAAGCAGTTCAAGGGCAAGAAGAAGGCGGTCGAACTGAACCAGCGCGCCATCGAAATCGGCGCGGCCTGGGCCGCGAAGAATCTGGTCAAGCGCGATCCTTTCCAGTGCCAGCGGATGGATCAGACGACTGGGAAAATCATCATCGACGGCAACGCGGCCTGCGCGCTCGGAGCGATGTTCGCCGGAGTGACGGTCGCGACCTGGTATCCGATCACGCCGTCGTCGGCCCTCTGCGAGTCGCTCGCGGGCTATATGAAACAGTATCGCCACGACCAGGACGGCAAGGCCACGTACGCGATCGTCCAGGCCGAGGACGAACTGGCGGCTGTCGGCATGGCCATCGGAGCCGGCTGGGCCGGCGCCCGGTCAATGACGTCGACATCGGGCCCGGGAATCTCCCTGATGGGGGAGTTCGTGGGTCTGGCCTACTACGCCGAGATCCCTCTCGTCATTTATGACGTTGTCCGCGTCGGGCCGAGCACGGGGCTTCCGACCCGGACGCAGCAGTCCGATATCCTCTCGTTGGCCCTCCTCTCCCATGGGGACACGAAACACGTCGTGGTCATTCCCGGGAGCGTCGAGGAGTGCTTCAGCCTCTCGATGGACGCGTTCAACCTCTCGGAACGACTCCAGACTCCGGTCTTCGTCATGACCGATCTCGACCTCGGAATGAACAACTGGATGTCCGATCCGTTCACGTTCCCCGAAACGCCGATCGACCGCGGCAAGGTGCTCTCGAAGGAAGACCTGGACAGGATCGGCAAGTTCGAACGGTACCGCGACGTCGACGGCGACGCGATCCCCTACCGGACGCTGCCGGGAACCGACCATTCCATCGCTTCCTACTTCACGCGCGGAAGCGGGCACAACGAAAAGGCGGGTTACAGCGAACGCCCCAACGATTACGTGAACAACGTCGACCGGCTGAATCGGAAGTACCAAACGGCGCGGACGATGGTTCCACGTCCGGTTGTCGACTTCCAGGACGGGGCCGAGATCGGCTTCCTGGCGTTCGGGACCACGGATGTCGCGATCGGCGAGTGCCGGGACCAGCTCGAACGCGAATCCGGGATCAAGTCGCACTACCTCCGGCTTCGCGCCCTGCCGTTCACGCCGGAGGTCGAGGAATTCGTGGATCGTTGCGACCGGGTGTACGTGGTCGAGCAGAATCGCGACGCGCAGATGTTCAGCCTGCTGAAGATCGAACTTCCTCCGGAAAAGATCGCCAAACTCCGAAGCATCCTTCATTACAGTGGAATCCCCGTGGACGCGCGCTTCATAACCGATGCCCTCGTCGGTGCCGAGGAGAAGGAAAAGGCATCATGAGCACCCCGACAGCGACGACACCTCCGCCGAAGACCAACCGCATCGGACTGGGGCTGAACGAGTACAAGGGCGGCGATTCGACCCTCTGCGCCGGGTGCGGGCACGACGCGATCACGAGCCAGATCATTCGCGCGTTCTGGGAATACGGGGTCGAACCGCATCGGGTCGCCAAGTTGAGCGGCATCGGGTGCTCGAGCAAGACGCCGGCGTATTTCCTGAATCAGTCGCACGGGTTCAACAGCGTTCACGGCCGGATGCCGGCCATCGCCACGGGGACGATGCTGGCCAACCGCGACCTGGTCGCCGTGGGCGTCAGCGGGGACGGGGACAGCGTTTCGATCGGCCTGGGCCATTTCTGCCATCTGCTTCGGCGCAACGTTCCCATGATCTACATCGTGGAGAACAACGGCGTCTACGGGTTGACGAAAGGGCAGTTCTCGGCGACCGCGGATTACGGGTCGACGTCGAAGGGCGGGACGCTGAACGATCTTCCCGCGATCGACATCTGCGCGCTCGCGGTCGAACTGGGTTGCAGCTTCGTCGCGCGGTCGTTCGCCGGTGACCCGAAACAGCTC
>CAZTTI010000497.1:0-2914 GCA_964615925.1 uncultured Solibacteraceae bacterium | reverse complement strand
GCCCAGGGTGGAAAGGCCGATCAGGGGGAACAGGAACGTCCCGAACAGATCGGCATGAACGAGGGGATTCAGCGACACGCGCCCAAGTTGGCGCGCGGTGGGATCGCCAAACCGGTCGGCGGTCCAGGCGTGCGCGGACTCGTGGACGCTGAGCGCCACGAGAAGCACGCCGACCCACATCAGGACTTCCGGCACGTCGATATTCATCGAACCTCATGCTAGCACACGGAAAAGCCTCCCTGTCCGCCAGACCATCCGCCGTCACGAGACGGCGGATGCGGCGGCTTTTCAGCGCAGGATGCGCGTCCTGAAAAGCCGCCGATCAGGCAAGGGCAAAGGCCCGCCTCGGGACACCTCCCTCCCCCCCACTGCTATAATCCCTTCATGCACATCGTGCTCCTCCGCGTTGCCATGGCCCTCTATGCCGTCGGCCTCCTGCACGCGGTCCTGACGGTTCTCAGCCGGAAGTACACCTTCTTCCGGCCGAGCCTTTATGCCGTTATCGCCGGATTCGCCTGCCACAGCGCCTCGATCCTCCTGCGCGCGACCGAACTGCAATACATGCCGCTGACCCAGCGGTACGATTCGTTTTCCTTCTTCGCCGCCGTCGCGGCGCTCGCCTACCTGGTGGCCTACGCCCGATACCGCATCGCTTCGTTGAGCGTCTTCGCGTTTCCGGTCATTTTTCTGCTGACGTTCCTGGCCAACGTCGCCTACGACGAGGGAACCACGATTCCGGCCGCGATCCAGAACAACTGGATCTACATCCACACGCCGCTGATCTTCCTGGGATACGCCGCTCTGTTCATGAGCTTCGCCGGTTCGATCATGTACCTGCTCCAGGAACACCGCCTGAAGTCGAAAACCAACGCCGGCTTCTACAAAAGGCTCCCGCCGCTGGACGTGTGCGACGACCTGTCCTACCGGTCGCTCGCCATCGGCTTTCCGCTGATCACGCTCGGCATCGTCTCCGGTGCGCTCTGGGCGCAGTTGGAGTGGGGACCGTTCTGGGTGACCGATCCCAAGATCCTGATTTCGCTGTTCACCTGGCTGATCTATCTCATGCTGATCCACTACCGCTTCATCTCGGGCTGGCGCGGACGGCGCGCCGCGTACCTGGCCATCGCCGGGTTCGTGAGCGTTTTACTTTCCTTCCTGGGCGCCAACTACTTCGGAGGACTCCACTCGTTCACGCCGTAGCGCGTGGGGACCGCTATGCACCTGGCACTGGTCGGACTCAGTCACAAGACCGCTCCGGTCGAGATACGCGAGCGCCTCGCCTTCCCTGCCGATGACGTCGGGAACGCGCTCCGGTCGCTGGCGGGGTGCGACGGAGTCGGGGGCGCGATGATCGTCTCCACCTGCAACCGGGTCGAGGTCCTGGCCGAAGCCGAAGACGACCGGCTCGTCCGTGACTTTCTATGTTCCTATCACCGCGTCCCGCCCGAATCGGTGGAGCACTTCCTCTACAGCTACCGGGGATTCGACGTCGTCCGCCATCTGTTCCGCGTGGCATCGAGCCTCGATTCCATGGTGCTCGGCGAACCCCAGATCCTCGGTCAGATCAAGGACGCGTTCCGCCTTGCCGAGGGCGCCGGGACGATCGGCCGTGAGATCGGTTCGGTCGTGACCCGGGCCTTCGTCGTGGCCAAGAAGGTCCGGAACGAAACCGCGATCGGAGAGTCCGCCGTCTCGGTCAGCTTCGTGGCCGTCGAGCTGGCGCGGAAGATCTTCGGCAGCCTCGAGGGCAAAAACGTCATGATCATCGGCGCCAGCAAGATGGGCGAGCTGGCGGCGCGCCACCTGAAGTCGAACGGCGTCTCCAGCGTCGAGGTCACGAGCCGCACGTTCGAGAATGCCGTCGAATTGGCGAAAACGTTCGATGGCGTGGCGATCCCCTTCGAACGGTTCACCGACCACCTGGACCGGGCCGACATCGTCATCAGCTCGACCGGAGCGCCGCACTACGTCATCACGAAGCCCGACGCAGAACGCATCATCCGCATGCGCAAGAACCGTCCGATGTTTTTCATCGATATCGCGGTCCCGCGCGACATCGACCCCGCCGTCAACGACCTCGACAGCGTGTTCCTTTACGACATCGACGACCTCCAGCAGGTGGTCGAGTCCAACGTGCGCGAGCGCCATTCCGAAGCCTTGCGCGCCGAGGGGATCGTCAACCTGGAAGTCGAAGCATTCTCGGCCCGCGTGCAGTCGCGGGAAGTCGTCCCCGTGATCGTCCAGATGCAGAAGGTGGCCGAGGAATTCCGGCTCGAACAGCTCTCGCGATACGGGAAAGGGCTCGACGAGGGTCAGAAGGAAGCCCTGGACCTCATCACGAAATCGATGGTCAGGAAGCTGCTCCACAAGCCGATCGCCGAGTTGAAGGACTCGGTGAGCCATCCCGACGGGCCGGAACGGATCGACCTGATCCGCCGGATGTTCGATCTCGATGAAAAGTAGCTCCGGATTCCGCCTCGGAACGCGGGGGAGTGCCCTCGCGCTGTGGCAGGCCGGATTTACAAAACATGCGGTCGAAGCCGCCCACACGGATCTCCAGGTCCAAATCGTCGAGATCAAGACCACCGGCGACCGGATCCAGGACGTGCCGCTCGCACAGGTCGGCGGGAAAGGGCTCTTCACCAAGGAGCTCGACGAGGCCCTGCTCGACCACCGTATCGACGCCGCCGTCCACAGCCTGAAGGATCTTCCGTTCTCGATACCGGATGGATTGATCCTCGCGGCGGTGGGACGGCGCGAGGACCCCAGGGACGCCCTGGTCTCGGCCGGGGCGCGGCTGGAGGAACTGGCCGGCGGAGCCCGCATCGGGACCAGCAGCCTGCGGCGCCAGGCCCAGTTGAGGCACGCGTTTCCGTCCTTGGTTCCCGGGACCCTTCGCGGCAACGTCGACACG
>CAZTTI010000496.1:0-4252 GCA_964615925.1 uncultured Solibacteraceae bacterium | reverse complement strand
GTGCTGGCCGGCGCCTCGAGCCGTCCTTCCCTGTAGGTGCCGGAGCGCGCCGGGCACTGGTCCTAAATGGGTGCAATCCAGAGCCTGGGGGGCCGCAGATTCGTCTACTCCGACTGGTGCTACACTCGTGACGCGCAGGTTCCGATGGAGATTTCATTTCAGGCATGAGGGCGACCTTCAGGACAAGACGCGTTCCTGCGGCACTGCTCGTGCTCGCTCTCTTGTCGACCGTCGCGTCGGCGGACACGCCGTTCAACCGCCCGGAACTCCGCGATTCGACCCGGGAAGGGACGATGCGCTTCATCGCGGGCGTCGGTCATCCTGCGTACCTCGCGGCTTCGACAAGACAGGAATCGCGGGCCTCCGTTGGCGTGCGCGATGAGGTTCTCTCCGGTACGCTGGCGGACACCTGGCGATCGGAAGCCGGCGTCTCGTCGATCCGCAAACTGGATCTGGCCGTTTCGTCCCGCCAGAGCGCGGCGTCGAGGCACCCTGTTGCCGGACGTGCTCCTCCGCTCCCCGGTCTTCTCTCTTAGCTCAGAACCCACTTTGTAGAGCAGCTTTCGTTGCGCGAGGCCCCTGCTGCGCGCACGGGGAGAAGCCGAAATGGACTCAGAGACCATCTTCGTCATCGTCATCACTGCCGGAGCGCTCGGGATGTTAGCGTATCTTGAACTGAAGTCTCGGAGGCAGAGGGACCAGGCGCCACGCCCCATGTCGCCGGAGCCAAACCCGAACGCGAAGCCGGAGGGGAACGAACGCCGACACAGGCGCAAATGACCCACCGGGGCTCCTGACTCGGCCGCTTGTCGTCCGACCGGGAGCCCGCGAACGCCGAACGAATGCAACGATGCTCCACGAATCCGCACTCATCCTGACCCTGACGTTCAGCCTGAGCGCGGCCCTGGTCCTGGGCTTTCTGACCCAGCGGATCGGCCTGTCTCCGATCGTGGGGTACTTGCTGGCAGGGCTGATCGTCGGTCCGTATACGCCCGGATTCGTCGCCGACGGAGAAATGGCGGAGCAGTTCGCCGAAATCGGCGTGATCCTGCTCATGTTCGGCGTGGGTCTGCACTTCCACGTCCGGGACCTGCTGGCCGTCCGTACCGTGGCGATCACGGGCGCCCTTTGCCAGATCACCGCCGCGACCGCGCTCGGGATGCTCGCGGGCCGAATGGCGGGATGGGCCTGGAGCTCTGGCCTGATCTTCGGCCTGGCTCTGTCGGTGGCCAGTACGGTTGTCCTGCTGCGTGTGCTTGCCGACAACCACGACCTGCACTCACCGACGGGCCGCGTGGCCATCGGTTGGCTCATCGTCGAGGACATCTTCATTGTCCTCGCCCTCGTTCTCCTGCCAGCGATCTTCTCGGGGCCTACGGGCATGACGGGGGACATCGCCGTCACCTTGGGCGAAACCATCGTGAAGCTGGCCGTCCTGATCGTCTTCACCATGGCGGTCGGCGGTCGGGTGATTCCGCGGCTTCTCGGGAGCGTCGCCCGCTCGAACTCGCGGGAACTGTTCACACTGACCGTTCTCGTGATTGCACTGGGAATCGCTGTCGGATCGGCGACGCTGTTCGGGGCCTCGATGGCGCTGGGGGCATTCCTGGCCGGAATGGTCGTGGGGCAGTCGGAGTTCAGCTTCCGGGCGGCCTCCGACGCCCTGCCGATGCGCGACGCGTTCGCCGTGCTGTTCTTCGTGTCGGTGGGGATGCTGTTCGACCCGGCGCAACTGCTCGAAGCACCGGGACTCCTCCTCGCGGCCCTGGGCATCGTCCTCATCGGGAAACCGCTCGTGGCGTTTGGGATCGTGGCCGTCCTTGGATATCCGTCCCGAATGGCCCTGAGCGTCGCGGCCGCTCTGGCTCAGATCGGCGAGTTTTCCCTGATCCTGGCAACCATGGGCGACCAGCTGGGAATACTGGCGCCCGGGACGACAAACGCCATCGTCGCCGCGGCCATACTCACGATCACGCTCAACCCGATGCTGTACCGCCTGGTCGGACCCACCGAAGCGCGGTTGGCCCGGTCGCCTCTCTGGACGATCCTGAATCGCCGTGCAGCGGACGTGGACAGTGTCGAGGCAGATGACGTTCATGGAGCCGCGCATCGCGCCGTCATCGTCGGCTACGGCCCGATCGGTCAGACCGTGGCCCGCCTCATGAAGGAAGGCGGTATCTATCCGGTCGTGATCGAGATGAATCTGGAAACTGTCCGCCGCTTGCGGGCAGAGGAGATTCACGCAGTGTACGGAGATGCAACGCGGCCTGAAATTCTCGAGGCCGCTGGGATTCGCACGGCAACGGCGCTCCTGATCTCCGGTCCCGCGCCGGACCAGGCGGCGGAGACCGCTCGCCTGGCGAAGCAGATGAAACCCGACATCCACGTCCTGGCTCGCGCGCACTATCTCAAGGATTCCGCCGTGATGCGTTCAGCCGGGGCCGACGAAGTGTTCACCGGCGAAGGCGAGGTCGCGCTTGCGATGACCGAATACGTTCTGGGACAGCTCGGGTCGACACCGGAGCAGATGGACAGAGAACGGCGACGGGTCCGACAGGAAGTGTTCGGCGAATCCCACGACGAAGGCGTGCGCGAGTGACCGCTTCGCGCGGGGCCTGCGGATTCTATTTCGGCTTTCCCAATCGCTCCACGCGATTCTCCGAAAAAGTGGCCCTGACGGCGCACAACGTCCGGGAGGTCGCGATCATGAAAGATGCCGGGGCCGATCTGGTCCTGGCGCCCTTCGCAGACGCGGCGACCGAGGCCGCCAATCTGCTCCCGGGCACCGATGGAGCCAGCGGATCCGAAGCGGTATGATTTCCGTGTCCTGCTCCGAAGGCGAGCCTCCACCTTTTGTGCACGGGGAGGCAGGTCGCAGGTCGCGAGATCGATGAATCTGGACCGACAAACCTCAGGAGCGGATACCATCATGACCGTCGCATTCGGGACGACACTACGCGCCGACAGCGAAGCGCTCGGAGCCGTCGCCGGCGCCCTGGCCCAACGATTCGGTGAGGTCCTGCGACTCGTGCATGTCGCCGAGGACCCGCGCGCACCCGTCGTTCTGGGGACGGACGAGGAACATATCCTGGGATCGGTTCGCGCCGACCTGGAGCGGGAAGCGAAGCGAATCCAGTCCATCAGCGCCGCCACGGTCCATCCTCACCTTGCCGCAGGTTCGACCGTTGACGCCCTCGTGGCGATAGGAGAGTGGGAACTGGCGACGGTACTGATCGTCGGCGCCGGCACCAGGCTCCGGCGTAATCCCCTGGGTGGAGTGATCGAACGCGTGGCGCGGAGGAGTCGCGTGCCGGTGTTGATGCTTCGGGATCCAGCACGTTTCTCGGACTGGCTACAGGGGCATCAACCGCTCCGCGTACTCGTTGGCGCGGACCTCGGCCTCGCCGCAAAGGCCGCGCGCGCATTCGCGTCAAACCTCGGCAAGGCCGCTGCCTGCGATGTCGAAGTCATGCTGGTGGCCTCCCCGGAAGAAGCCCACGCACGTTTGGGCCTGAAGCCTCCGGCCGATCCTCACGCGCTGTCGCGGGAAGCAGAAACCGCCTTGACGCGCGAGTTGTCTCGAACGAAGCCGGAAGAGGAGCGGTCTTCGACACTTCGAGTCTTTCCGGGCCGCGGCAGCGCCGACGCCCACCTCGTTGCGCGAGCCGACCAGGGAAGCTTCGATCTCGTCGTCGTCGGGCAGCGGCGTCAATCCATCATCGAACAGATCTGGTACGGATCGGTCGCGCGGGGCGTTCTGCATGCGGCTCCGACCAGCGTGGCTACCGTGCCTCCCCCACTCGGCGAAGCGCGGCCTGTTTTTCAGGCTCCCCGGATCGTCGTTGTCGCGACGGACCTGGATGATACAGCCAACTACGGCCTGGCCGAGGCATTGGCCATCGTCGCCAAGGGCGGCGCGATCCACCTCGTCCACGTCGTGGAACCTTCGCCTTCGGTCAGGGGCCCGGAAGCACGTCAGATTCGGGATCGCGCCTGGCATAAACTCTCCATGGCGATTCCGCAAGAGCGCTCGGAGCGTAACCTGCTGCTGGAGTGCCATGTCCTGGAGGGAGACCCCGCAGCCCAGCTGAACGCACTTTCCGAACGAGTCGGCGCTGACCTCCTGATTGTTGTCAGGAGCCAACGTCACCCCATCAGCCGCGCCGTGCTCGGATCCGTCGCTCGGACGGTGATCGAGACGTCACGGGTTCCTGTCCTGATAGTGCCTGCACCGGACGTCTGAGATACGGAC
>CAZTTI010000495.1:0-3848 GCA_964615925.1 uncultured Solibacteraceae bacterium | reverse complement strand
GGGCGGCGGCGAGGACCAGGATCGACAGGACGACGGCCAGCATCGCCCCGCGCGAATAGGTCAGAACCAGCGCGAGCCAGACCATGGACGTTCCGATCAGACGAACCCACCGGTTGGAGGGAACGAGCCAGACCAGCGGCAGCGACATCGCAAAATAGGCCGCGGCCGTGGTCGGATATTCGAATGAACCGCTCAGCCGCTCGTTCGGTCCGATGTAGAACGTTTCGGTGCGGAATGGATCCGAGCCGATCCACCCGAATACATCGGAGAGTGCAAAGACCGCGGCCAGAATCGCCGCGCCCGACCAGACCCGAAGAGCCAGCCCTTCGGTGCGCTGGTCCACCCCCAGCGCGAGGGTGACCAGGACGAGACCCGCGCCGATCCGGACGGCCGCAATCGCGGCGTTCGACGCGAACTCGGCCGCGAAGAAGGCCGAGAGCGCGTAGACGGTGACAAGCGCGGCCGTCGCGATCCATAGGCGGTTCCGGACGTGATCGCGCAATCCACCGGCGAGCCCCGGAAGGGCGGACAGCGACGCCAGGACGAAGACCCACTGCAGGTTGGAGAGACCCGCAATCGTCCACCGCATCTCGAACGGGATGCTTGCCACGAGTCCGAGGAAGAGAAACGATGAGATACGATTGAGCGTGTTCATCGCCAGTGCGTTCCGAGAAACGAGTATCTCAGTTCAACACGAAATCGACGACCCGGAGCCGACGTTTTGAATTCCGTCATTCTCTACAACCCGAAGAGCTCTCCGGCGGGAAAAGCCGTGATGCCGCTGTCCCTCCTTGCGGTGGGAGCCATGCTCGAAGGCCGCACGAGCTACCGGATCGTGGACGGCAACCTCGTTCCCGAGGCGCTCGCCGTGCTCGACCGGGCCGTCGGAAACGGAACGCGCGTGATCGGGATGACGGTGATGCCGGGTCCTCAACTGGAACAGGCGGTTCCCTTGACCCGGGAGTTGAAGCGCCGCCATCGGGACCTCCGCATCGTATGGGGCGGCTACTTCCCGACGATGTACCCGGAGACAGTGTGGCGTTCGGGCTTCGTCGACGTCGTGGTCCGGGGGCACAACGACCTCGAACTCCCGGCGTTGTTCGAGGCGCTGGTTGCCGGACAGGACCCATCGGCGGTACCCGGAACCGTGCGACCTCCGGCCCTTCCCGACATGAACGCGCTTCCCGGGTTTCCCTATCACCGGATCGACGTTTCCCGCTACGCCCGGAAGACCTTCATGGGCAATCGGACTCTCTCCCATCACTCGAGCTACGGCTGCCCGTTCGAGTGCAACTTCTGTGCAGTCGTGAACATGGTTGGCGGCCGGTACCGTGCCGAATCGGCCGAGCGCGCGGCCGGCGTGACCCGGCGTCTGGTCGAGGAGTATGGCGCCGACTCGGTCGAGTTCTACGATAACAACTTCTTTGTCGACGAGGCCCGGACCGCGGAGTTCTGCGAGCGGATCGCTGGATTCGGAATCCAGTGGTGGGCCTACGGCCGCATCGATACGATGTTGCGGTTTTCCGAGCGGACCTGGAACGCGATGGCGGCCAGCGGCCTTCGGATGGTGTTCCTCGGTGCGGAGACCGGGTCGGACGAAGGTCTCGCGAGGATGAACAAAGGAGGCGTCCAGACCGTGGAGCAGGCCGTCGAGATCGCTCGCCGGATGCGGACCCACGGCATCGTGCCGGAGATGTCGTTCATGCTCGGGAACCCGCCGGATCCGGAAGAGGACGCGGAGCGAACCATGAAGTTCATCGGACGGGTGAAGCGCGTCAATCCCGAAACTGAAGTGGTCCTGTACATCTACGCTCCCGTTCCGCTCGACGGGGACCTGTACCGGCTCGCGGGAGAGAGCGGGTTCAACTTCCCGTCGACATTGGAAGAATGGAGCCGGTCGCGGTGGACCGAGTTCGCGCAACACCGGACCTCGGCGCTGCCCTGGATGACGCCGAAGCTCCACCGGCGTATCCACGACTATCAACGCGTCCTTCACGCGGCGTTTCCCACCGTCACCGACCGCAACCTGACCGGCATCCGCCGCGCGCTGCTCCGTGCCGCCGGAACGTGGCGATACCGAATCGGCCTTTTCCGTTATCCGATCGAGCTGCGGGCCCTGGGCCGGCTGATCCCCTACCAGCGTCCGGACACGGCGGGGTTCTGACGCGTGATCGCGTGGTTGCCTCTCCGGACACGCGTCCACCCCCTCGTCCGATACCTGAGTTGGATCTATCTCGTCCCCCGCCGCGAGTGGCTGAAGCGCAAACTCGGACACACGCGGATCGAGCGGATCCGGAACCTCGATTTCGTCGTGCCGGCCGGCGTCTTCGGCCCGGTGACGTTCCGCACCGGTGTGTACTTCTCCGAGTTCATCGCCGACTCGGATTGGTGTGATCCCCGGCGATTCCGGCCGCAGCCCGCACACGCGCTGGACTCGACGACGGGAACCGGTGCTCAGGCCCTCATGCTGGCCCAACGGGGTTTCCAGGTGACGGCCGTGGACGTCAATCCCGAAGCCGTCCGCGCGGCGCGATCGAACGTGCTGCTCAACGGGCTGGAGACACGAGTCGAGGTCCTGGAAGGCGACTTGTTCGGACCCGTCGACGGACGGAAGTTCGACCTCGTCGTCTGTTCGCCGCCCCTGTTCCGGGGTGAACCGCGGTCCGGATTCGATCTCGCGTGGAAGAGTCCGGACTTCCTCGAACGTTTCGCCGCCGGAGTCGTTGGCGTCCTTTCCGAGCGGGGCTTTGCGATGGTCCTGTTTACGACCGACGGCGATCAGGAGGCGTTTCTTGGCGCGCTCGAGAAAAACGCTCTGGGGGCTTCCGTACTGGCGCGGAAACATTTCGGAAACGAGATCATCACGATCTACCGCGTCGAGCCAGCCGGGGCATCCCGGAATCGGGAATGAACGTCGTCCAGATCAGCTTTTTTCTCGATCCGGAAGGACGCGACCCGGAAGTCCTCGTCGAGCGCTGGGACGCGCTCCGGCACGGGGTGAAGGCCCTCGCCTCCGAAGGTCTCCGCCCGCACGTCGTCGTGCCGGCGCGCCGCGGAGCGGCGATCGTGATCGATGGCATCCCCTACGAGTTTGAGCCGATCCCGGCGGGATCGGGGACCCGGTGGATCCGGGGAATCGAAAGGTTCCTGGCCGCGGTCGAGCGTGCGCGGCCCGACGTCCTCCACGTCCATGGGATCATGGCTCCGTTCCACGTCGGACGCCTGAGGCGCCGGTTCCCCGACGTCCCGATCGTTGTCCAGGACCACGCGAACACTCCACCTTCGGGACTCGGGCGATGGCTCGGCCGGAGGGCGTTCTCCCGCGTGGAGGCCGTCGCTTTCACGGCGGCTGAACAGGCCGAGCCCTTCTTCTCCGCCGAAGTGATTCCACGAACGGTCCGCGTTTTCGAGATTCTCGAAGCCTCCTCGACGTTCGAGCCTGGCGATCGCGACCGTGCGCGCGCCGAATGTGGCGTGGCGGGCGATCCGGCCGTGTTGTGGGTGGGGCGGCTGGACGAGAACAAGGACCCGATGACGGTTCTCGATGCAGTGGACGAGGCGGCCGGTGCGCTTCCCGGAATCGAGCTCTGGTGCCTCTTTCAGGATGCCCCGCTTCTGGAAGCCGTCCGCGAGCGGATCGAGACGAGCGTCCTCCTACGGGCGCGCGTCCACCTCGTCGGCGACGTTTCCCATCGCGAGGTCGAACGTTTCTGCCGCGCGTCGGACCTGTTCGTCACAGCGAGCCGGCGGGAGGGAAGCGGCTTCGCGCTGATCGAGGCGATGGCGTGCGGGACGACGCCGCTGGCGACGTCGATCCCGTCGTTTCGCAAGATCACGGCAAACGGCCG
>CAZTTI010000494.1:0-2703 GCA_964615925.1 uncultured Solibacteraceae bacterium | reverse complement strand
GAACAGGCTGCCGCCGGGCTGTGTCGCGGCCCACAGGTTGGCCGTGGACAAGGCGAGTCCAGGAAGGCTGAACGCGTTGGCGGTGTTGGCTTTTTGGGCCGAAATGACCCGGCTGCCGGGCCACTGGTCGCCGCGATCTGCACCCGTGAACGCGACAGCGCAGACCTCGCCGTCCCGGTTGACGAGCGTGCCCCACATGTTCAATCCGAACCCACCGTTGTCGCCGGCGACCTCGCCGATCGCGATGGCGGTCAGAGCGCTCTTCAACTCACCCCAACTCGGGAGTGCCTGGCACTGCGCCCTGCCTCCCTGCCCCCCCGGGACGCCGTTCGGCGGACCTTGGGCATAGGCCATTCCGGAAACACCAAATATCAGGCTCGCAAGCGCCGCCTGCTGGGCGATTCGCTTCCAATTCAGTCGCATGTTCAGACCTCCATTCCTTTCTTGCTTGTTGCCCATACCAGCCGAAGGCTCGTCCGGGCTGGTATCTTCGCAACGAGTCGTGATTGCCGCCTCTATGTCGTTCGCTACTCGACAGACTCATTCTGGCGAGAGATCCGGTCCGGCGGCGGGACCGAGTGCAGTTTGTGATTGTACTGACGAATGTTGCTTTGGCTAGTCTTTATCGCAAACGATCGGATGACTCTTGAGAGGTGGATTCCGCCGGTCGACGAGGACGCCCTACGACCAAACACTCACGAAACACGGCATTAGCCGGGCCCGAAGGGGGTCACCACCTGACCTGAGGAGTTCACCTGGGGGATTTCACCTTGAACGCCTCCGGGGCCTGTGTCATTGTCGGATTTCCTTTCCGGAGCCCAAGCGGCCGTCCCACTACACACCTTCCAGCCGGGACGCGGGCGCGGGTCGCGGACCCACAGTCAGGGGAGAGCCATGAAAGAACAGATGAACGAATACCAACTGTATATCGGCGGGAAGTACGTCCCGTCGGCATCGGGGCAGTATGTCGACGACATGAACCCGGCCACGAACCAGGTCTATGCCCGGATCCAGAACGCGGGGAAAGGCGACGTGGAGACCGTTCTCGCGTCCTCGGCGAAGGCCTTTGACAGCTGGAAGAACGTCAACCCCGGCCAACGGGAGAAGTTGTTCCTGGACGCGGCCGACCTGCTCGAGGAACGCGCGAAGGAGTTTGCCGAAATCCTGATCGACGAAGGAGGTTCGAGCCTGCTGAAGGCGGGATACGAAACCCACCACACGCCCAGCTTCCTGCGCTCGATGGCGGGGGAGTGCCGGCGGATCAAGGGCGAGACCTACGTGTCCGACTATCCCGGCGTGAAGTCCTACTGTATCCGGCGTCCGTTGGGCGTCGTGCTTGCGATTTCGCCCTTCAACTTCCCCCTGCTTCTGTCCATTCGCAAGATCGGTTTTGCGCTGGCCGCGGGCAACACCGTCGTGCTGAAGCCGTCGGAGATGACGCCCGTGATCGGCCTGAAGGTCGGGGAGCTCATGTACGACGCCGGGTTCCCCGAGGGGGTCCTCAACGTCATCCCCGGCCTGGGCGCCGAAATCGGCGACGAACTGATCGCCGACCCCCGCGTCCGGTTCATCACGTTCACCGGTTCGAGCCGCGTCGGCAGGCACGTGGGCGCGCAGGCGGCCGCGCACATGAAGAAGTTCGCGCTCGAGATGGGCGGCAAGAATCCGATTCTGGTGCTCGACGACGCCGACATCGACTACGCCGTTGACTGCGCGGCGTTCAGCAACTACATGCATCAGGGCCAGATCTGCATGACGGGTTCGCGCGTCATCGTCGAGGAAGGCGTCTACGACGAGTTCTGCAAGAAGTTCACCGAGAAGGTCTCGAAGATCAAATACGGGAACGATCCCCGCGAACCGGGACTCATCGTCGGGCCGTTGATCCGCACGACGCAGGCGCCGTTCATCAAGGAACAGCTCGACGACGCGGTCGCGAAAGGCGGGAAGGTCCTGACCGGCGGTAACTACCAGGACAACGTCTTCGAACCGACGGCCATCGCCGACGTGACGCCGGAGATGAGCATTTTCCGGACCGAATGTTTCGGCCCCGTCGCTTCGGTGATCAAGGCCAGGGACTGGCAACACGCCGTAGAGCTCGCCAACGATTCCGACTACGGGCTGTCGTCGGCCGTCATCACCAACGACCTCCAGAAGGCGACGGCGATCTCCGAGGCGATCGAGGTCGGCATGGTCCACATCAACGGGCCGAGCGTTCGCGACGAACCCGTGATCCCGTTCGGGGGCCGGAAGAACTCGAGCTACGGCGTCGAGGGCGGCCACTTCTCGACGGACGAGATGACCGAGTTGAAGTGGATCACGATCCAGACCGGCCAGAACAAATTCCCGTTCTGATCCGCGACGAGTGATTTCGAGGGGCGCCACCATCGTGGCGCCCTCTCTTATGGCTGGAGCTTTTCGAGCAGGGCACGCCCGCGGGGCGAAAGCGTATACCCCGGGTGATGGCTGACGGTCAGCCCCAGGTTCTTCAACTTCCGGACGTTCTGCTTCAGCCAGTCTTTTTCGAGCCCCGTCTTCTCTGCGAGTCGCGCCGCCGGGAGGTGGGGGTGCTTCTCGAGAGTGGCTTGCCGGATCAACACGGCCGCCTCATGCGGTCTTGGTATGTTCGTGGACGAAGGTCCAGATCGCGTTCAGGTCGAGTCCGTCCCGCTGGGCTTGGGAAAGCGGATGATCGGTCGGTTCGAG
>CAZTTI010000493.1:0-3048 GCA_964615925.1 uncultured Solibacteraceae bacterium | reverse complement strand
GGGACACCGCACAGGGACGGTCGCCGTTCCGTTCGATCGAATCGAACGAAGCCACCGGCCGGACGATCTACCAGACCGAAAGCATCGAAGTCGGCGTCGAAATCGATCCCGATATGTTCAGGTTCCCTCGACCGGACGGGGACTGAGTCCCCTGCCCCGGACCAGCGCGATCGCGAACGCAATGGCCAGCAGGACGACGCCGGTGAAGTCGGCCCCGAGCGTCTGCGAAAGCCGCTGGAGTGCCGCGCCGGGCAACAGCGGCTGAAGGGCCACGAGCGCCGTCGCGATGAGAACGAGCCACCGGGTGGCAGGGGCACGAAGGCGCCCGGCGACCAGCGCGGGCCAAAGCAGGAGCACCAATGCGTGCCGTTGCGTGTGGGGCTCGATCAAGGCGACGAGGCAAAAGGCCAGCGCCGCGGAGATCAGCAGATGGTCCCCGCGCGCGCGGACAACACCGAGAAACAGCACGTAAATCGCGGCGCTCAACGCCAGCGACAACCGAATAACGGTCCGATTGCCAAGATCGGCCTGGTGGATCGCGGGATAGTTGGCGTCCGGAACGACGGAATAATCGACTTCGGTCAGATAACGCGTCATGACGCCGCGGAGCGACTGGCTCGGAAACCACATCTCCGCCTGGCCCGCCTGCGTGACGAACTCCTGGTTGGCCCACTCCGCCAGAAGATCGACCGTTCGCGTCGCGCCTAGGTACAGGGCCGGCGTCAGCGTCAAGGCACCGGCCATGACGAGGGTCGCTCCGGCAACCTTGTAGCGCCGGGCCGCAACCAGATACGGCACGAAAACCAGGGGCCAGACCTTGATGCTGATGGCCAGGGCGAGCGCCGAAGCCGCGCGCCAGGGGTGGGAATCCAGTGCGAACATCGATGCCGCCGTCAGGGCCACGATGAACAACTGGACGTTCCCATATTGAAGATCGAGGAGCAGGTACGGAATCACGATGAGGGCCGGGATCAGGATGGCCCGGAGCCCGGGCTCGGGGTCCATCCGCCTCCAGATCCCCCGGACGAGGAAGCCCATGACGACGACCTTTCCCACGAGCCAGATCGCGGCGCCGACGCGGAACGGAACGAGCGTGAACGGAAAGAACAGCAGAAGAAACAGCGGCGGGTACCGGTAGTGGAGGGGCCATCCCGCCCCGCTCCACACGCCATAGACCGGGCGGGAGCCTTCAACGAGTCCCTGGGACCCCAGGTAATAGACGCGGAAGTCGATCGGATCGCCGCCGACGGCGTACGCAATGCCGCCGAGGACGACGATTCCGAGGATCACGGCCGCAACGCGTCGAACCGACACGGGCCATCTTACACCGGCCGCATTGCAATTCGGTCCGGTCGGTGATATCCACTGACGGTCCAAGTCCCAACCAACCCGGATTGGAGTAGCGATGAACGGGCGACTGCGCTTCAACGTGATGCACTTCATGCCGTACGTGCATCTGCCTCCCAACCACGGCGACTTCAAGTCGACGTGGGTCAACTTCCCCAACAAGTACTATGACCCGGAAAAGGGGCACGAACTCTACGAGCAGTATTTCGATCAACTGGCCCTCGCCGACCGGCTCGGCTTCGACGCCATCGTCCTCAACGAACACCACAACACGGTCTACAGCATGATGGCGACGCCGACGGTCGTGGCGGCCGCGCTCCTGCCTCGCATCCATCGCGCGCGGATCTGTATCTGGGGCGTCCCGCCCAACTTCATGTTGCCCAACCGCCTCGCCGAGGAATACGCCATTCTCGACGTCCTGTCGAAGGGCCGCCTCGAAGTGGCCTTTCCGCTCGGCACCGGAATGGAGTACTGGTCGAATCCGGTGAGACCCGCGACCGCGCGCGAACGGTTCCGCGAGAGCCTCCAGGTGATCCTCCAGGCCTGGACCGCGGACGGCCCGACGACGCACTACGGGAAACACTACACGTATCGCTTCCTGAACCCATGGCCGCGACCGTACCAGAAGCCGCACCCGCCGTGTTACATCGTGGGAACGGGCAGCCCGGAGACGATCGAATTGGCCGCGGAACTCGGATTCGGTTATTCCTCGGTCTTCGTCCCGCAGTCCCGCGCCAAGGAACTGAATGACACCTTGCGCGAACGGGCGGCGCACTACGGCCACGAACTCGGGCCCGAACAGCTCCCACTCCTGAACTTCACCTACGTCGCCGAGACCGACGCCCAGGCGGAGGCCGAATACATCGACCACCTGCGGCGCTTCTACGAGGATTACGCGCGCAGCACGCCGCAATGGCTGGCCCCGCCGGGATACATCTCGATCGAACAACTGAAGATCCGCGCCGCGGGATCGGACAAGATGCACGGCGGCTTCGACTTCGACGCGGTGAGCCGTTCATCGTTCGTCGCGGTCGGTTCCCCGGAGAAAGTCGCCAACCTGATCGGGGAGTGGGCCACGAGGATGGAGACGAATCACCTGAACAACGTCATGCACGTCGCCGACATGTCGCACTGGAAGACGGTCAAGAACCTCACGCTTTTTGCCGAAGAAGTCATGCCGCGGCTCGGGACGAAAGGAAACCCGTAGAGATGACAGGGCGCTTCAACCGCGAAACGTATTCGATCAACGGAATCGACACCGTCGTCCATGCCGGAGGCTCCGGCGATCCCCTCGTCATCTTCCACGGGGCGGGAACGCTCGACGGTTTTGACTTCGCCGAGCCCTGGCTGGACGACTTCCGCGTCGTCGTGCCCTACCACCCGGGATTCGGCGAGTCGGCCGAGGATCCCGAAGTGACCGAAATGCATGACTACGTCATGCACTACCTCGAGCTGTTCGACCTGCTGAAGCTCGACACGTTCAGACTTGTCGGGCTGTCGCTCGGCGGCTATCTCGCCGCCAAGTTCACCTCCGAGCACGGCCACCGCGTCAAAAAGCTCGCGCTGATCGCGCCGGCCGGCATCCTCGATCCGGCTCATCCGATGACCGATATCCTGATGGTGCCGGGCGAGCAGATCCCGGGCCTGTTGGTGTCGAACTTCGATGTGCTGAAGAAGAGGCTTCCGGAGAAGCCCGATCTC
>CAZTTI010000492.1:0-6536 GCA_964615925.1 uncultured Solibacteraceae bacterium | reverse complement strand
CACGTCGTCGCAGTCGGCCGGGTCGAAGCGAAACTTGTTCGGAATCGAATAGATCAACCGGCGGTAGCGTTGAATAAGGGCGTGCCACGCCCCGGAGTCGCCCTCGAGGCACCGGGCCACCAGCTCCGCATCCGTCCGATTCAGGAAATCGCTCACTTGCGGATCTTCCTCGCCTTCCAGAAGCTGTGCAGGCCGAAGGCCAGCATCGCCGCAAAAAACAGGGCGGCCAACGCCACACGCCACACGGCCCCATCCTGTCCTGCCGTCCAGCGCTGGTATTCCTGTACGACGCTGGTGCCTCCGATCACGGCCAGAGCCAGGAAAAATCCGCCGATCACTTCCAGCGCAAACGTATGAAAGACGCGAATGGCGTCCTGAAAGGCCGTCCGTAGTCGTCCCGCCATGATTAAATTATCCTTGTCAGGAAGCGCGAGCCAGGGTCTCGGGACCTCCTTCCCAATACCCAGCCCGCAGGTCCATCCGAAAGACGCGCACGCGGTTGGGAGCCCGGCTCCCGTGATGGCACGTTTCGTTGGACCTATGATAAGTTGACCTTTCGGTCAGGCTTGGTGCAACCGGGATTGTGACCTGCCGCCACAGGGACTTGGATTTTTGGAACTCGACGACAATCTCAAGAAGCTCATGAAAGACCTGGGCGAGACGATCAACGCCGCCCTGGCCGATTCTCCGGAGATCAACGAGGCGATCCGCGCCGTCCGCGAGGCCGGATACGACGTCTTCCTGGTGCTCGAGGCGACCATCGGGGTCAACCGCCGAGCCGAAACGGCCGCCGATGCGGATGCCAAGAGCCCGGAAGGTGATGTCCAGCTCAAGATGAACGCCCAGGACATGAAGTTCTTGAAATCACTCAAAATCGAGATTGACGACATCGAGTCCAGCTAAGCTCTTCCTCCGTCGCCACCCCACATTTCCTCGATCACGGCGGGCCAACCGGATGGCAAGGATCTCTCGGACCTTCGAAGGCTTGGGGGACATCGGTCAGGGAATGATGAGCCCGCTCCCTCCGCCGCGATCCGGGCCCTCGGAACCGGTATCCGGTGGGACGGAATCGCCGGGCGGGAGCGTCGACGACAACCAGTCCAGGAAGCGGCGGCTCTTCGGACGGCCGCCGGAGTGCAGTTCCACCGAAACGAGGACGAAATCGATGACGTCGGGAGCCTCGGAAACGCGCAGGGCCGACGGCCCGGACGCCTGGGGCTGGATCATCTCGTCGACCAGCGAGCGGATCCGGCGATAGAGCCCCAGGGCGTCCCGGTTCTCCGGGAGCGTTTCGTAGTAGATCCCGGAGTCGAGCGTCCGGACCGTCGCGGCGAGCGCCGCGAACGCGTCCCGGACATCCTGGTCGAGCAGGGAGGGATCGCTCGCCCGCTGGCGCACGATGGCGTCGGCAAACGCCGTCACAAAGACGGCGTTCTTACGCCGGAACTGCTGGCTGAACTCACGGGAGGGGCGCGGAGGAAGGTCCTCGGCCGCGCTTCGGCCGTACGTCTGCCCTTGTCGCAGGTAGACGCAGTCGCTCGGGCACTCGATCTCGACCTCGCGCTTCGTCGCGCAGCACACGGGGCAGATGACGGCGTGCTTGGCGGGGCACCGCCGCTTCGCGGGACGGGAAGAACACAGGGGACACTTCGCCATGACCGTGGCGAAGTATAGCAGACGGCTCGCGTTGACTTCCCCGGCCGCGGAAAAGGATAATGGGGGTCTGTGCCCAGACTCTGGGCTGGATTGGGGGTGTTGTTTTAATTGGCCGAAGTTCGCATTCAAGAAGGCGAATCGATCGAGAACGCGCTGCGGCGCTTCAAGCGCAAGGTCCAACAGGAAGACATCATCAAGGAAGTCAAGAAGCACTCCTTCTATCTGAAGCCCGGCGAGAAGAAGCGCATCAAGCAGGCGCTGGCAAGAAAGCGGAGCCGCAAGAAGATCCGCCGCCGCATCAGCGATGACTGACCTGCCGGCTCCTGCCGGTCAACCTCCGGCCGCACCCAGCATCATCAACGCGATCTCGTCGATGATGCGTTCCGCGGCCGCACCCGGGCTCACCCGGTGCATCGGAACCAGGGCCCCCTGAATCAGGGGGCCCACAACCTCTCCTCCGGGAAATTCCCTCTCCAAACGGTATCGCAAGTCATCACCCGTACCGCTCGCGACGACCAGGACATCCGCACTACCCGCGGTGAAGCCCGAAACCGGGAACCCGGCCACCGACGCCGAACCGTCGCGCGCGCGGAGAGTCTCGGCGGCTTCTTCCACGCGCGCCCGGGCGGCAGTCTCTTCACTCTGGTGGCGTCGTCGCGTTCCCAGCGCCGCCGTCACCGTGCCCAGGACGAACTCGACGGAGGGGTTCGCCCGGCACACGCGGCGCGCGACCTTCAACCCGGCGAAGGCCGCCTCGACGAGGTTCTGCGGCGTGATGTCCTGCCCTTCGCACAGCTCGACGGCCACGCGCGACGAGCCGGTCCCACGCCAAAACAGGCACAGCGCCGATAAGACCGAGCCCCTCATTCCGCGGGCCGCGGCGGAGGGGACCGGGCCGCCGGCAACGACGGCATCCGCCTGCCCGGCCAGAACGATCGCAGCGCCCATCCGGACCGGATCTTCGAGCTCGCGCCGAGACTCCGCCCCACCCACGCCAGCGGGCCGACGCACCGCGTCCCAGACATCTGCGTAGTGGTCCACCAGCCGTCCGTCATGAACCCGGATATCGGCCACCACGTGCAACCACTTCTCGCGGGAGAGCGTCGCGATGGCGTCGGCCGCAGCGGGGGGAAGAGGATGAGCCAGGACGACGCGCCCGGGCGACACAGCCATCTCGGCGCGCAACTTTTCCCTCGGATTCGGGTTCATGGAGGCGATCAGGCCGACTTCTCCCGCCTTTTCCGTGGAATGATCCCGTGACGTTTGATCTTCTGGTTCAGCGTCGACAGCGGGATTCCGAAACTCTCGGCCGCCTCGGTCTGGTTCCCGCCCGTCTTCTCCAGGCGTTCGAGGATCACCTGGCGCTCGAAGGCGTCGACGATCTCGAGCAGCGGGCTGTCGGCCCGGATATCGAGTGAAGACGCCGATAGCAAAGACGCCGATGGGGCGATGACGTGTTCGGGGATCAGGTCCGGGCCGATCACCGGACTCGTGGCCAGGACCACCGCCCGTTCGACCACGTTCTCCAGTTCCCGGACGTTCCCGGGCCAGCGGTAGTCCATGAGCACGCGCAGGGCCTCCGGCCGCACGGGATACTCGGGCTTTCCGTTCTCCTCGCAATACTTGCGGACGAAGTGCTCGACCAGCAGCGGGATGTCCTCGGGGCGGTCGCGCAGGGGGGGGACAACCAGATTGATCACGTTCAAGCGGTAATAGAGGTCCTCGCGGAACGTTCCTGCCTCGACCATGTCGCGGAGGTCCGCATTCGTGGCGGCGATGATGCGCGCGTCCACCTTGACGGTTTCGGTTCCACCCAGCCGCATGAACTCGCGCTCCTGGATCACCCGGAGCAGTTTGGCCTGCGTCTCCGGCCCGACCGTTCCAATCTCGTCGAAGAAGATCGTCCCCTGATCGGCGACCTCGAAGAGCCCGCGTTTGGCCGAGACCGCGCTGGTGAACGCCCCTTTGACGTGCCCGAACAGCATGCTCTCGAGCAGATCGACCGGCATGCTTCCGCTGTTGACCGGAACGAACGGCTTCTCTGCCCGGGGACTCTCGAGGTGAATGGCCTTGGCAATCAGCTCCTTGCCCGTACCGCTCTCGCCCTCGATGAGGACCGTCGACCGGCTCGCGGCAACCTGCCCGACCAGATCGAGCAGCCGCAACATGCGATCGCTCTTCCCCACGATATTGCTGGATCCGAACCGTTCGCCCAGCGCGCGCCGGAGCTGCGTGTTCTCGCTGGCCAACTGCCGCTGCCGCGTTGCGTTGGTCACGATCGCGGTGAGCTTGTCGTTGTTCCAGGGTTTGGTGACGTAGTCGTAGGCGCCGGCGCGGATCGCCTCGACGGCGGTTTCGACGACGGCCATCGCCGTGATGATCACGACCGGGAGGCCGGGATCGAGGGACGCGATCGCCTTCTGGATCTCCAGACCGGACCGGTCCGGCAACATGAGATCCAAGAGCACCAGGTCGAAAGATTCCGTCCCCACCCGCTTCAGGCATTCACCGCCGGTCGGTACCATTTCGGCCCGGAATCCTTCGGAGGTCAGGAGCAGGGCGAGGCTGTCACGGATTTCCTTTTCGTCGTCGACGACGAGAACGCGCGGGGCCGGATTGTCGCCGGGAACGTTAGACATTCACCGGCCTCCGGGCCAGGGGGAGTTCCATGCGGAACGATGTCCCCTTGCCGGGAGTGCTGTCGACGAAAAGCTCTCCCCCATGCTCCTGAACGATGCCGTAGGACACGGACAGGCCCAGGCCCGTCCCCTCGCCGACGGCTTTCGTCGTAAAGAAGGGGTCATAGATCTTCTTGATGTTTTCGCTACTGATGCCGGTCCCGGTGTCCTCCACCCAGATTCGGATCCGCGAATCCCGCGTGTCGGTCCGCACCGTCAGGCACCCCCCGGACGCCATCGCGTCGCGGGCATTCAGAAAGAGGTTCAGGAAGACCTGCTGCAGCTTTCCGGCGTTGCCGAACGCGAGAGGTTCGGCGGCTTCAAGCGACTTCCGAACTTCCACCCCGGCATTCGTCAGCTGGTGATCGAGGAGCCCCAGGGTTTCGGTGACGACCTGATGAACATCGAGCTCCGCGAACTCCGTCGTGCTCGTGCGCGAGAAACTCAGCAGGCTGTTCACGATCTCCGAAGCCCGGAACGTCTGTTTGATGATCTTGTCGGTCAGACCCTGCCGTTCGTCACCCGACTGGAACTGCTTGCGGAGCAGCTGCGAATAGCTCGAAATCACCGCGAGCGGCGTGTTCACCTCGTGCGCGACGCCGGCGGCCAGTAACCCAATCGAGGTCAGTTTGTCGTTCTGGACGATCTGGTCCTCGAGACGCACGCGCTCGGTGATGTCGTCGACGATGATGAGGCGGCCCGCCGTCCGGCCCTCCTTGTCCATCAGCGGCATTGCGGAGAAGTTGACGACCAGGTTGCCCCAGCGGTGCTTGTAGAGGTTCCGCTCGTCGCGGAGCCGCTCGAGCGACTGCGACGGGATCGCGTCCGACGTCCGTTTGCCGAGCATCTCTTCCCTGCGCCTTCCGGTGAGTTGCTCCAGCGCCCGGTTCCATCCGAAGATCTTGCCGCCCACGTCCACCATGACGCCGACGCTGATCGATTCGATGATGCTCTCGTTGAAGTCCTTCAAAGCCTCGTATTGCGTGGCCTTGTCCTCGAGCGACTGGTAGAGCGTCGCGTTCTCGACCGCGATGCCCACGTATTCGGAAATACCCTCCAACAGTTCGAGGTCCTCACTGGTCAGGTATCCGCCGTCCTCGGTGGGCCCCATTCCCAGATACGCAATGATGCGGTCCTTTGCGCGGCAGGGGATGAAATAGACCAGCCCGGAATCGCCTGCGGTCGTGGGATCGACGATGACATACGGCTGGTCGAGGTGCTTGGTCAGGAAGGGGAAGACCGTGCCGCGAGTCGCGTCGACGTTCCGCGCCCGAGCCAGGACGAACTGATCCGGGTTGGACGGATCTTCGAGCAGCACAGCCATCTTCTCGACCGAGAGTGAGCTCGAGAGGCGTTCGACGATGCGGTCGAGCACCCGCACCAGATCGACCTCGGACCCGAGACGCCGCCCGAAATCGGAAACCGTCAGGCGAAGGTTGTATCGATCCTTGTAGAAGAACTTATCCAGCCAGACCTGAATGTGATCCTTCGTCGGCGCGAACAGGAGCGCAGCCACGATCGTGGCCAGGATGCTGCCGGCGACGCCGAGTTGAGGCAATCCTTCGCCGAACAGTTCGCCGACGATCACGAACGCGCTGACGTACAGGCCAACGACCATCAGCGTGGCCAGTGTGTACGCCGCCCCGCGCTTGAAGAGGATATCGACGTCCATCAGTCGGTACCGGTGGATGGCCCAGCCGAACGAAATCGGGATGAAGCCCAACGGAAGGACGCTGATGTCGGCGGCCTCGGGGGGAACGAAACCCAGGGCCCGGGGGAGCGACTGGAACAGGAAATACGGAACCACGGCCAGGACCGTGCCGCGGGTCACCCACTTCATCTGCTGCCGGAGTTCCGGTTCGTCGGCCCGGCGGTACGTCCAGATCAGGACGACGGCGCTCGCGAGAAAGAGAACGCCGAAATGAATGACGTGAAAGTTGTCGAGCAGGTCCCGGAGCGGAAGGTTCGAGGGGGTGGAACGGACCACCCCGAGGATGAAGAGGATTCCGGATCCGAGCAGCAATCCCGCTGGGACGTACACGAGATAGAGCCAATTCCGCGTCCGGGCGATCAACGGGTGGCGCCGTGGGAACTCGAGACAAAAGTGGAGGAACATCGGGGGGAGGAACGATTTCGCCACCAGATCGGCCCAGTAGATCGTCCAATCGAAATCGTTGAACTTCCCGGTGTTGTGGAACACGT
>CAZTTI010000491.1:0-4293 GCA_964615925.1 uncultured Solibacteraceae bacterium | reverse complement strand
CAATCCGCCGACTAGCAGCCCTGTTCGAATGTGACTGATCGTCATAGACAAGTTGGAATTATAGCGAAATCGACGTTTCGAGACCCGATTTTGGTCCCCCAAGACTGATTACTTGGACGAACGGAGAGTCCGAATCGTTTACCCGGACCTCGACGCCCGGAGGCCCGTCAGGGCTCGACGGTCGCCCGGGCGTTCCCCACGAGCGCCTTCACCTCGCCGACCAGATATAGAGATCCGGTCACGAGAATCGAACGGCCGTCGCCGAAACGCCGGACGCGCTCGAGCGCGCTGGTCAGTTCAGGCTCCACAACGAGTCCAGGGGCGGCATTGGCCCCCGCCATCTCCCGCGGATCCCGCGCGCGGTCATTTGCCGGACGGGTCAACGTCACGCTTGCGGAAACGGGCGCCAGTTCGGCCAACATCCCCGCGTGGTCTTTTTCCGACATCGTCCCGAACACCAGGTGAACTCCACGCGGATGATACTCCTCGACGAAGGACCGCACAGCCCTGATCGCGTCGACGTTGTGCGCGCCGTCGAGAAGGAGGGGAGGGTCGCCCGGAATCGACTCGAGACGACCGGGCCAATCGGCGTCGCGAATCCCCTCGGCGATGGTCCGAGGGGTGATCGGCCAGCCCGCTCGGGCGAGGGCTTCCGCTGCGAGAACGGCCACTTTCAGGTTCTCCACCTGATGGCGCCCGGCCAAACGTGGCCTCAGCCCGTGATAAGACGCCGTCGGCGTGTGGAGATCGATTTCGAAGTACCCCCCGCCGAGTTCCCGCAAATCGGCGTTCACCGTCGACGCCATCCTCAACCGGTGGCCCGCCGCGGTGCAAATGACATCGAAATCCGCTCCGGGGCCGACGACGACGGGCTCGTGCCCCTTGATGATCCCCGCCTTTTCCGAGGCGACGGCGTCGAGGGTCGGGCCCAGGTGCTCCATGTGATCGCGTCCGATCGACGTGATCACCGAGACGTCCTGTGTCAGGACGTTGGTGGCGTCGAGCCGGCCGCCCAGGCCGACTTCCACAGCCACGCGATCGGTCCGGCCCCGAAAATAGTGGAAAGCCATCGCCGTCATCCGTTCGAAGTAAGTCGGCGGATAGAGGAGCCTCGAACCGAGCTTGTCGATGACGGCTTCCACATCGACGTGCACCGCGTGGAGTTCGGCGTCGCTGATCTCGACGTCGCCGATGGAGATGCGCTCGTTGATCCGGACCAGATGCGGGGAAACGAACAAGCCCGAACCCGGCGACATCGCGGAGATCCACCGAGCGACCGCTCCCTTGCCGTTCGTACCGGCCACCAGGGCGGATCGGAAGCTCCTCTGCGGATCACCGAGCGCCTCGAGGACGGTCCGGATATTCCCAAGGTCGTATCGCAAGTCGCGGTACTCGTTCCGAAAGGAAAAGAGCCGTTGGATGTCGCGGTCGTTCATGGACACGCCCGTCAGCCGACGAAGAACTTCAAAGATCGACCGATATATCCGGGAAGGTCCTTGCGCTCGACGATCGCATCGATCATTCCGTGTTCGAGCAGGAATTCACTCCGCTGGAATCCCGCGGGCAGCTTCTGCCGGATGGTCTGCTCGATGACGCGCGGCCCGGCGAACCCGATCAAGGCTCCGGGCTCGGCGATGTTGATGTCTCCCAGCATCGCGAAGCTCGCGGTCACGCCGCCGGTCGTCGGATCGGTCAGTACGGAAATGTACGGCAGCCGCTTGCGGTCCAGGCGTGAAAGAGCGGCCGAGATCTTGGCCATCTGCATCAGGCTGAGGGCCCCCTCCTGCATGCGGGCCCCTCCGGAGCACGACACGATGACGACCGCGGAGTTGCGGGAAACGGCCCGCTCGATGACGCGGGTGACTTTCTCTCCGACCACCGACCCCATCGAGCCACCGATGAAGCGGTATTCCATGGCGGCCGCGACCGCAGCGAAGCCGCCGATGGTCCCCTCGCCCGAGACCACAGCCTCTCGAGACGGGCCGGACTCGTTCAGGCTGTCGAGCGTCTCTCGATACGACTTCGCCGCGACGAACTCCAGAGGATCGGTGGAGTGGAGCTCGGAGTCGAGTTCCTCCCAATCTCCGTCGAACAACATGTCGAGCCGTTGGTTGGCTCCGACGCGATAGTGATGCCCGCACTTCGGGCACACCCTTCCGTTGGCGTCGATCTCCTTCTTCCATACCGGTTCCTTGCACTTGTCGCACTTCTGCCACAAGCCCTCCGGGATGGCCTTCTTTTCTTCACCGACGTTGATGGATTTCTTTTCGCGCTTGAACCACGCCATGAACGGCCATTATACAGGGATCAGACGGGTACGGCCGAAGCCGCCCGGCGCAGCCTGGACACGGTCTTGCCGCGTCCCAGGACGACCATGACGTCGAAAATCCCCGGCGCAACGGCCTTTCCCGTCAGCGCTACCCGGGATGCGTTGATCAGCAGACCGGCCTTCACTCCCAGCTCCGCGGCCAGACCCCGGGCCTCCACCTCGACCGATTCCAGATCGAACGTGGCGACCTTGTCGAGACGTTGGGCGAGCGCGGGAAGATACTCGCGGAGCCGGGGTTCGGTGAAGAACTTCTCGATCGCCACCCGGTCATAGTCGACAGATTCACCGAGGTAGGTGCCCGCTTCGGTGGCCAGGGCTTCGAGGGAGCGGAACCGCGGACGGATCAGGGCGAGGACCTCGGCAATCCGATCGTCGTTCGCCACCTCCCAACCGCCATCGGGACGGAGCCACGGCCGGACTTCTTCGACGAGGTCCCCCATCGACGCGCTGTTGATGTATTGACCGGCGAACCACTCGAGCTTCTCGTGATCGAACACCGCGTTGGCTTTTGAGATTCCCTCGAGCGAAAAAAGCTCGATCAGTGCCGGCTTGTCGAAAATTTCGCGATCCGTTCCATCCGACCAGCCCACGAGCGCGAGGAAGTTCACGAAAGCCTCCGGGGGGATCCCCTGGTCCCGGTACTCAAGGACCGACGTCGCGCCGTGGCGCTTGCTGAGCCGGGACTTGTCGGGGCCGAGAATGAGCGGAACGTGCGCGAAGGAGGGCGCGTCGGCTTCCAGCGCCCGGTAGAGCAAGAGTTGCTTCGGCGTGTTGGCGATGTGATCCGCGCCGCGGATGACGTGCGAAATGCTCATTTCGATGTCATCGGCCACGACGCACAGCTGATACGTCGGCGTCTGGTCGGACCGAACGATCACGAAGTCATCCAGCTCGCCGGAATCCTTCCTGATCGCGCCGAAAACCCGATCGTCGAATTGTACCGGCCCGCCAGGAATGCGAAACCGGACCGCAAAAGGCTCGCCGGATTGGGTCCGTCGGGAAATTTCGGCGTCGGACAAAGCCGCGCACGCTCGGTCGTATTTCCAATCTCCCCTCGCCTTCTCGCGCTTGGCGCCGATCAACTCGGGCGGGCAAAAGCAACGATACGCGAGGCGCGCGTCGAGGAGCCGGCCGGCAAGCTCGAGGGCGCGATCGGAGCTCTTCGATTGGAAGACCGGCCCTTCATCCCAGTCGAGGCCCATCCATTCGAGCGATTCGATGATCTGGGCCGTCATCGCGTCGCTGGAACGCTCCCGGTCGGTATCCTCGATTCTCAGGATGAAGGAGCCTCCCGAATGGCGGGCGAAAAGCCAGTTGAACAACGCCGTCCGGGCTCCTCCAACGTGGAGGAACCCGGTCGGGGACGGCGCAAACCGGACACGAACATCGGTCATGCGTGAATTTAGCGCGGTTGGATTCAGTTGGCGCCCGTCAGCCGCCGCAAGGCCTCGACCGCGGCCGCTGCGACACGGTCGTTCCGATCCTCGGTCAGCGGTTGGACGAAAGGTCTGGACCGCGCGTCACCGATGTCGCCGATGACTCGAACCAGGCGTTCGCGAATGTCGGTATCGGGGTTGCGCAGGTGCGGATGGAGATCGTCGAGCCGCCCCTCGAAACGCCCGAGTTCGTAGAGGTAGGCCTCCGCCTGGGCGGACCTTCGGGTATCGAGTTCCTGTACGATCGCGGGAAGATACGTCGTGTCGCCCCAGGCGACCAGCGCGAATCTCAAGGAGTTTCGAACCCCCGCATCGTCTTCCTCGGCGAGGCGCTGGGTCAGCCCCGAAGCGTCGTAGTCGAGCCGTGCCAGCCCCTCGGCGGCAAGTTCGCGAATGTCTTCCTTGTCGTCGTCCAGCAGGGTCTCGAACAGGCTCTCGGCTTCGGGAGCGCGGATGAGGGCGAGCGATTGGAGTGCGTTCTCTCGAATGTCGTCGTTGGAGCTCGCGCTGAACAGGTCGCGCAGCGGT
>CAZTTI010000490.1:0-9649 GCA_964615925.1 uncultured Solibacteraceae bacterium | reverse complement strand
TGACGGTGACGGCGGCGATGGCAGCGCAGGAACGTCCGCGCCCCGAGGATACCGAGATCTGGGAACCGGTCCCGCCCGTACTCGCTCCCGGGCCATCGTCTTCTCCGGCTCCACCGTCTGACGCCATCATCCTGTTCGACGGTACGAACCTGGACGAATGGGTGAACGTGCGTGATAGGTCGCGGGCGGGATGGACCGTCGCCGAAGGCGTGATGACGGTCCACAAGGTGGCGGGGAACATCGAGACGCGTCGTCGATTCGCCAACTACCAGCTCCATATCGAGTGGAAAGTTCCCGAGGACATCACGGGATCGGACCAGGCCCGGGGAAACAGTGGGTTGTTCCTCGCGTCGACCGGCGGCGGGGACGCGGGGTACGAACTGCAGATCCTGGATTCCTACCGGAACGACACATACGTCAACGGGATGGCCGGCAGTATCTACAAGCAGTCGATCCCGCTCGTGAACCCCGCGCGCCCGCCCGGCGAATGGCAAACCTACGACGTCGTGTGGCGGGCGCCAGTGTTCGACTCCAGCGGTGCCCTGGAGGAACCGGCCCGGGTCACGGCATTTTTCAACGGCGTTCTGATCCAGGACAACTTCGAGCTTTCCGGTGAGACCGTCTTCATCGGATCTCCCCGATACCGGCCCCATGGTGCATCCCCGATCAAGCTGCAGGCGCACGGCGATCCAAGCCCGCCGATCAGTTTCAGGAATATCTGGGTGCGGGCATTGCCGTGAGTCGCCCATGCAGCTCGTCTACTACTCCCACAGTTACCGTGATCCCGACAACGAGGTCGTCTCTTTCTTCCTTCGCCTCATGCGCAGCGAGGGCTTCACGCCGAGCCTCGACCCCCCGTCGAACCGCCTCAATTCGGCCAAACCCGAGGGACACCTGAGAAGTACCGACGGGATGGTTTGCGTCCTGACGCAAAGGGAGGGTGGAGTGTCGCAATATATGCTCTACGAGGTCTCCCTGGCGCTGCGATCGCGGAAGCCCCTGCTTGTGTTCGTTGAGGACGTGTTGCCGGACGGGCTCGTTCCTGCCCGAGTTCTCCAACGACGGTTTTCCCGTCGCGGGCTGCTACGCCAGGTGCGTGATCACCGGCACGCGATGAAAATCATGTCCCAATACGTTGGCGCGGAGCCACCGCCGACGTATCAACCGAGCCTTGGCGGCCGCCATTGTCTTGTTGTCGGCGCCAGCCAGCACGGCCCTCGCGTGATGGAGGAAATCGAGGACGAACTGACGAGACTTCAGTACCGTCCGATCATGATGGGAGCCCGCGACTCCTCATTCATCTTCGACCAAACGTATCAGGAAACCCTGGCCACGACCGATCTTGCGATCTGCTTCGTATCCGCGCCCGAGCCGTTGACTCAATTGATCTTCGGTGCCCTTCGGGCGTTCCTGACGCCCACGATCCTGTTGACGGCCGACGCGAACTACCCGTTCCATCCCGATGTCCCGCGGGAGTACCAGCCGACGGTCGTCGATCCCGGTGCGGTTCGAGAGTTGCGAGCGACGATTGCCGAGCAGATCGAGATCTTCGAGGAGGAATACGTGGATCTGGAGGATCAGCAAGATGTGGCCCGTTACGCCCAAATACTGCTGAAGGAAGCATCCGAGACCGGAGACTATTCTGCCCGGCTCCGGGACGTCTTCATCAACAACCTGGCAGGCGCCAGTATCGTCGGAGGTGTGAACGTGTCTCAGGACCGCATCGACATCAACAATGTGGGCGGTATCGTCAAAGTCAAGTCCTCGCTGAATCAGGTCACCCAGAAAATCCAGTCCGCCGCATCGATGCCGGCCGGCAGGCGGGACGAGTTGGCAAGACTGATCAACGAGCTGTCCGCCGCGTTGGCGAAGGTTGAGGGAGAACGGCCACAGGATGCCGAGCGTGTGGTCAAGAGCGCAGAGATGGTGGTCTCGGAAGTCACGAAGGAGAAACCGAACGCGTCATTCCTCAAGGTCACCGTCGAAGGTCTGAAGGAAGCGGCCAAAGCCGTCGAAGCGATCGCGCCCGCCGTGCTATCCGTCGCGGCGAAAATCGCGGCCTTCGCTCTGGCATAGGCCTTCGTTCTCGTCCCAACGTTCCGGGCGGTTCAGGACAGATCTCACGGCTGTCCTCAGCGCCACGGTTGAAACGAGCGCAACGAGTGCGCCACCGCAGGGTCCCGGGGTCTGAGGAATCCGGTCGCCTGCGGTGGCGAACTCGCCGCGATCACTCGACGATCTCGATCGCGATCGCTGTTGGTGGAGACGTCGCGTCGTCGTAACGTACGGTTGTTTGACTCCCTTCCCGCGAAGCCAGACCCTGCCCTTCGTTCGAAGGTAACACTTCGGTCAGTTCCGTATATCGGAACGTCTCGACGGTCCCGTCCTCGAAGACGAGTTGAAAGGTCTCGGCTTCCGCGTCAACCTCCGCGAGTTGCCCGGTCACCGAGAGGCCGAGAGGAGATTCCGCAGCCGCTGGAAGCGGTTCGATGGGCTCCGGCTCGATTGGGCTCAGCGCCGGTTCCTCGATCGAACTCTCCTCGGAAATGGGGGCCTCAGGGTTGCAGCCCCAAACCGAGAGCAATCCGATGAGGGCAACCGCCGTCAGGCATTCCTTTCGCATTTCAGAGCTCCGCCTCGGGGTTGTTGACCTCAATCCTTGTGGCGACGTTCGTTTCTCCCTGCGCCACGTAGGTGATGCGCAACTGGGAGCCGGCCTGTTCGGCAAGCCCCTGAACGTCTTCTATGTTCCCGACGACCTCCGTGTCCGCCGTGTACATGAACAGCATTCTTTCTTCACCGTCGGGGTTGCCCACGAGAATGAGTTGCTGTTCCGAATCGACTTGCAGAAGCTGGCCCTCGAAGGTCGCTTCTTCCTGGGGCGCGGCCAACCCGAACACGGGCGCCGCGAGCAGTGCAACGACGAGTCCAACAGAAAGGATCGTTCCGCTTGTTGTCTTCATTTCATTAACCTCCAGAGAATGTTGACAGACACCCCACATCAGGCAGTTCGGCTGCCATAGTCCCGAAAAGCGGCCGAAGCCCTGATCTCCAAGGGCTTGTCCGAGTGTCCCGGCTCGTCCCGAATCGAAGCGTTCCGAGTTCCGGGATTCTTTCCCGTCCGATCGCGCCGAAAGATTCCGATTTCCGTTGTTGAGGTGCACGCGTTGGGAGAACTTGGCCGGGTTTCCCGGTTGGAACGGATCGTGCCTCATCGAGAATGCGTGATTCGCGCAAAGGGAACGCGAGATCGCGATCACACAGATGTCGACCCCAAACGTCTACGGCCGCGGATTCGGGGTCGCTTCGCGAAGCATTTCCTGGAAATCGGCATCAACACGCATGACGAGATTCCTGAATCCTTCGGTGTCCAGACAAGTGGTGCATTTCGGGTCGACGGGAAGGCCCGGATCCAGTTCGCGGGCCGGCTGCGGATGGTTGTGGAGAAACAGGTCGGGCGGGTCGAGGTTTTTCAGCCGTTCGAGCGTCCTCTCGGTGTCGGCGACAACGGTCGGATGACGCGGATTGTCGACCAACGGCGAGCCGGCATTGGGGATTTCGCCGCCCCGGAATGCGACCGAGTAGGTCTCCCCGCCTTCCTGGACCGTTGTCAGCCACATGGTGGCTCCCTGCGTGTGGCCCGGCGTCGCGAGCGCGCGCAGCGTCACGCCGCCGAGCGACACCGTGTCCCCGTCCTCGATCACCCGGTCGACAACGACCGGCTCGAAATCCGGGGCCCCGATCGCCGAGTTGTCCCGGCCGGTTTCGAGCGCCACGGCGTCGCCGCCGAGCGCGACGACCTCGGCGCCGGTCCGTCGCTTCATCAGCGCGTGCCCCTCGACGTGATCGAAGTGGGCGTGGCTCGAGATCATGATCCGGATGTCGTCGACATCGAACCCGAGCGCCTCGATGTTCGCCACGATGAGGTCGTGCATATCGTCCGTGCCCGTGTCGTGAAGAATGTGACCGTCCGGCGTCGTGATGAGGTAGGAGCCGTACTGGCCGCCCACGAAGTAGATATTGCCGATGACGCGGAACGGTTCCACGGCCGGACGTCCGGCCTGGACTCCCCCGGCGCGCTGCGCTCCTCCGTACGCCGACAACAAAACGAGAACGGTAGCCAGCAACGGGAATGCACGGATCAGACGCATGGGATCCCCTTCAATCGATGCAGACCTCGCCCGAGACGGGCTCGGCCCTGGTCAGAACAGGCGCAATCCATAGATTCTACTTTGGCCATCGCGACATCATTGGCCTGCGGAGGCCACACGCTTCATGTCCCGGAGCAGCTTGGCGAATCTCGGATCGTCCCGCCCGCCGTCCAGGAACGGATGAGTCGGAATGTACGCCAGCAGCAGGGATCGGACGTCGAATGCCTGCGCCAGATAAGACCAGGTTTCATCGCGCTCGCCCAAGACGAAATACTGTGTGGCGATGAACCCGGGATCGACCCATCGGCGCCTCGACAGCGCGAGGAAGTGGTCGAGAATCCGGCGAGTCTTGTCCAGCCGACCCGCACGACCCCAAGTCCAACCGAGAATGGCTAGCAGGTTGTGATCATTGGACAATCCCGTCAACTCTTCGAGTTTCGACGCCAGCGTGGTGGCTCGCTCGATTTCTCCAACCTGAACGAGGCTGGTGCTCAACCAAAGCATAGCGTAAGGAAAGCCCGGAAATTTCTCGAGCATCTCCTCGAAGTCCCGGGCGCTGCGCTCGTACTCGCGCGCCATGAACGAACTCCATCCCCGCCACATCATCGGAACCGGTGAAAGGGGATCGACTGTGCAGGCCCTTTCCAACACGTCGCGCGCGCGGTCGAACTCTCCGACGAGCGACAGGTACCTTCCGAACAGTCCCAGGCTGGACACGCTGCTGGGTTCCAGTTCGAGCGCTCGTTCGAACTCCGCCCGGCTGTTCTCGAAATCCCAATTGAAGAAGACCATCGAATAGCCGAGATTCGCGTGGCCTTCCGCGTGCGACGGATCCAGGTCCAGCGCTTTCCGGACCGCCGAAGCGGCGCGGGGAAGCGCTTCCGAGGGCGCAATGAAGCCGTAGGAGGCGAGTTCGTTGTAGCACCGTCCCAGTGCGGCGTAGGCAGGTGCGTATCCGGGGTCCAACTCGATCGCGTCTCGCAAATGATCCATGGCGCGGTAGAGATCCGTCTCTTCGAAGCTGTAACTGAGTTGGAGGCCGCGCACATACACGTCGAAAGACGCTGCGTTCATTTCGACGGAAACCTCGAGGTGGGCCGCCTCGGCGGGGGTGAGGGAGATCCGCACCTTGTGCGCCACCGACCGAGCGACCTCCGAGTGGAGCGAAAGAATGTCCCGGACCGACCGATCGTATTTCTCTGCCCAGAGAAGCTTTCCCGAAGGAGCGGCGACGAGGCGCAACGAGATCCGGACGTCGTCCCGAGCCCGCAGTACGGAGCCTTCGACAATCGCGTCCACGTTGAGCTCGTCCGCGATCTCGCGAACCGTCTTGGTCGTGTCCTGGTAAGCGAGTGCCGAAGTGCGGGAGATGACGGTCAGTGCGCCGATACGGGCCAGCTCGGAAACCAATGCATCGTGCAACCCCAGCACGAATGGCTCCTGTTCGGGGTCGCTCGACAGGTTGGCCAGAGGAAGCACGACGACGGAGGTCACCGCCGGCACGGGAGAGACAACGCCCTCCGATGCGGCGAAGGGATCGGTACGAGACGCGGACTCCGTCGTCTGGCCCCGCAGGCTCGGGCCGAGGGGGCCAGGGTGATGCAGATTCCACCAGTTGGCGGCGTCATCCTGGCTCCACACGGTGGCCATCGGGCACCGGCGGAGGCGGTCGTTCAACGCGCGTGCGCTCTCCGGTCGCGCCTCCGGCTGCTTCGCCAGACAGGCCAACACGATCTCGTCCATTTCCGGAGAAACCGGCATCTCGCTGCGGCTCGACGGCGGATCCGGTGGATCACGCATGTGTGACGCCATGACCTCCGCCACACTCTGTCCCGGAAACACCAACTCACCGGTCAACAGCCAGTAGCAAACACACCCGAGCGAATAGAGGTCGGAGCGGGCATCCAGCACACGATTCCCGCTGATGGCCTCGGGGGCCATGAAAGCCGGCGTGCCGGCCAGGGCCAGGTCGAGCGTTGCCGAAGCCAGACTTCCGGTGCCCATTTCCCTCAAAACCAGGCCAAAGTCCAGAACCTTGACGAAGTCGTAATCGAGGCCGAACCGGCCGAGCACGAGGTTTCCGGGCTTGATGTCCCGATGAATCAATCCGTGATGGTGTGCTTCGCTGAGCGAATCACACACCTGTCGAATGATGTGGATGACGCGCGCCTCGGGCAGCGGGCCGTGACGGACGACGAGATCCTCCAGAGTCACTCCGTCGAGAAGTTCCATGGCGTAGTAGAAGTCGTCATCCGGGGTTGTCCCGAAATCGAAAATCTGGACGGTATGGGGCGACCGGAGGTTCGAGGTGATCTGCGCTTCCCGTTCGAACCGGCGCAGCGCGTGGGCTCGATTCTCGAGATCGGGTTCGGTGCCGAGGGTGTCCGACCGGACGAACTTCACGGCCGCATCCCGCTTGAGATAGCGGTGGCGGGCCCGCCACACCTCGCCCATCCCGCCCCGTCCGATCAACTCGATGAGCTGATAGCTTCCGGCCGCATCGCGTCTTTTCATGGACGGGCGTTCACCATTCAGGTCGTCTTCAGTGAGAATGTGATGGGGGTCGGATCCGATCTCAAATCCCCCGGCCACGATTCTACGTCAGCCGGGCGATGCGCGTTCGCGGTTGCTGCGGAAGTTGTTTAGGATTCCCGGAGAGCTTCGGTCGCGTCGACTTCGAGCGTGCGGCGGACCGGGCCGAACAATGCTGCAAGGCCCATCAGGAACACGAACGCCTCAGCGGCGGGGAGGATCCACGGGAGTGGGCGTGCTCCTGCGGCCGAACCGAACAAGAGGGGAGGCAGGTAGAACTCGAGCACGAGGGCCGCTACGGTTCCGAGCGTTGCGCTCGCCAGCACGGGAACAAAGACACTTCGAAACATGCCCGCGACCAGCCTTCGGGGGGAGGCGCCCAGTGCGGACCGGATGCCGATTTCGCGGCGCCTCTCGACGACGGCGAAGGACATCTGGGTGTAGATACCCACGGCAGCGAACAGAAGAACGCCCAGCGCCACCGCCGCCGGCCCGGATCCGATGATGATGCCGGGCAGGGACAGGAAAAAGTAGATTTCATCGAGTGGCTGCACGTCGTCGACACCGAGCGCCGGGTCCAACGAGGCCGTGATCGTCCGCAGACGGCTTGCGAGACCGACCGGTACCGTGGGGCCGGTTTGGATCGCCAGATGCACGAAGAGCGTCTCCCCGTCTTCACCGAGGGGGCGGTAGATGGTCGGCTGGCCGGAATGGGCGAACTGATTTTCCACCAGGCCGACGATTTCGTAGCGGGTCGCCGCCGCATTCCGGCCGGTCACCCGCACAGTGCGGCCGAGAGGATTTTCGCCCTCCAGCACGTCGCTCGCGAAGCTTCGATTGACGAGGACCGTGCCTGCCTCGGGATCATTGTCCCTGGGCTCGAAACCGCGGCCGGCCAGCAGCGGAATTTCAAAAACGTGGAAGAACACCGAGTCCACCTGGTTGAAGGCGACCGACCCACGTCCCACTCTGGAATCCGTCAGGTCGACCTCCACCGACAGGTTGCGTTCCTCGAACGGCTTGAACGCGGACGTCGTTACGGCGGTGACGCCCGGTTCGGCCTCCACGCGCTGGACCACCTGGTCGCGCAGGGAACGGAACCGGGCGGCCGCAGCGGCGCGTGGCTCCCCACCGGCCGTATTGCCTCCGTTCATGTCCAACCGGGCCGTGAGAAACTCCTCGATTTCGAATCCGGGTCCGAGGACGATGGGACGCAGATTGTTCCACGCCAACTCGACCGAGGCCGGCACGAGCGCGACGGCAAGCGCAACTTGGGCCATGACCGTCGCGGTCCAGCCTTTCCCGAGCCGCGGACTCGAGCCGCGATGCAAAGCGTGGAGTCCGGGAAGTCCGCCTCCGGTTGCGCGTAGCGCAGGGATCATGCCCGTGGCCAGCGCAGCCACCGCGGCCAGCGCGGCGGCGTACAGGATCGTGCCGGGAGAGACACCGTAGTTCATCCAAAAGGGCTGGCCGTTGAAAGCGACGATGGCGCCCAGCGTATTGGCGACCTTCGGGACAAGAGCGATCGCGATACCGGCCGGTACCGCCGCCAGGACCAACATCTCCACAAAGATCTGCGTAACGATGCGGCCGCGGCTGGCTCCGAGCGCGGTGCGGACGGCGAACTCACCCTGGCGGGCGACCGTCCGGGCGTAGATCAGGACGCCGATGTTGACCGAAGGCGGGAAGAGCAGCAGGGGCAAGAACAGCGGCAGGAATCGAGCGACGGGGGTACCGAGGCCTCCGCCCATCCCTTCGACGAAGGGTACAACGACGGGCCTGATCGACGGGCCTGCCGCGGTGTTAGGGCTTGCCTCACTCAGGGGGATGCGGCCGACCTCCGCCTGGGCGCTTTCCAGTGTTGCGCCCCGAGCCAGCCGCGCGAAGACCGTGACGCGATCGACGGCAAGAGGGTCCCGGGAAACCGGATTCAGGCTGGTCCAATACTGGAAGTTGAACGGAAAACCGAAGTCCGGAGGCATGACGCCGACGATGGTGTAGAACTGCTCGTCGAGCTGGATCTGCTGACCAATGATTTCCGGATCGGCGGCAAAGGCCGACTGCCAGGCCTCGTAGCCGATCACCACGACCCGAGGTGCGCCGGCGGACTCATCTTCGGCGGACAGGGCTCTTCCCATGAACGGCGCCGTTCGAGCCAGGTCGAATCCGGCTGCGCTCATCTCGGCCACGGTGACCGGCGCCGCGGAACCGTTGATCGTCGTCAAACGGTGTTGCCGGCTGCGAAATCCTCCGACGTCTTCCAGGGAGCCGAGCGTGCGCCAACGCTCGACGTCCTCGAGCGAGGAACCGAGCGGCTGCTCGGTTTCCAGGTCGAACGGTTGGACGATAACGACCCGGTCTCCCTCCTCGAGCGGAAGATTGGTTCCCTGACGCGCTTCGATGAGATGGAAGATCGAGGCGCCAAGCGTCATGGCGGCCGTCATCGCCATTCCGCCGAGCAGCGTCAATCCCCAGTGCTTGCGGAGCATGCGGAGCCCCAGTTTGAAATCCAGAACGAGTCCATTCAGACGATGGAAGAGGCTCACGTCGCGTACGGCTTCCCTGGTTTGTTCAACGCCGCCGAGCCGGGTGCGCGCTTCCCGGAAGGCTTCTTCGGCGGAGCGGCCCTGACGCATGAGGTCATCGGCTTCCATGTCCAGGTGGAAACGGATCTCGTCGGACAGCTCCGCTTCAACGTCATCGCGGCGGAACAGGATGTCGAGGCGCCGCTTGAGCCAGGGGAGGGGGTTCACAGGAGTCAAGTTGGAGCTCGGTTACGAAGTGGCCTTGAGTGTGTCTGCGACCGCGGTGGAGAAAGCGTTCCAGCGTGCCTGCGCGTCGGCGAACTGTTTGCGGCCCGGCGGCGTCAGACGGTAATACTTGGCGCGCCGTCCCTCATCGGAGTTCTTCCATTCGGCCCGGATGTAGCCGCGGTCCTGGAGCCGGTGGAGGGCCGGATAGAGCGA
>CAZTTI010000489.1:0-3483 GCA_964615925.1 uncultured Solibacteraceae bacterium | reverse complement strand
CTGCCGGCGTGAAGTCGAAGGAAGCGTGTATTGCGAAACGTGTCTGGCGTACCTGATTCGGGACCGGAGCTTCGGTTCGCGGCGGCAACCGGGGGCGGCGAGCGGAGGCGGCGACAATCCCGGACTCGCGTTCGTTCTTGGTCTCATTCCCGGAGTCGGCGCGATCTACAACGGGGATTTCTTCAAAGCTGCGGCCCACATCGTGATCTTCGGGCTCCTGATCGCAATCGCCGAGCAAGCCCGGGCGTTCGAGGGCTTGTTCATCCTGTTCATCGTCGGATTCCTGTTCTACATGCCCTTCGAGGCGTATTACACGGCAAAAAAGAGACGGCTCAAGGCCGAAGGGGTCGATCTGGAGACACCGATCGACCGCTTCCACGAGCGCATCGGCGGTATTGCCAATCGTGAGCTCTGGGGAGGCGTTGGTCTGGTCGTGCTCGGTATGCTGTTTCTTGCCGACAGCCTTCGGCTCTTCTCGCTGGACTCGGTCCTCCGGCTTTGGCCCATCATCATGATCGTCATCGGAGGCTTGTTGCTGCACAAGCACTATTCGCAGGCGGTCGAAGGTCGAACGGAGCATGCCGGGACGGAAGGTCGAGGACAAACTCCTCCGGAAGGGCCTGTCCCATGACCGGCGCGTTCATCTTCATCACGCTCGGCGTCCTGATCCTGCTGAACAACCTGTTCCCCGCGCAGTTCGGATTCGAACGCACATGGCCGGTCATTCTGATCGTCATCGGCGTCGTCAAGATCGTCGAACACCTGGGCCGTGCTCTCCAACAGAGACGCCGTGATGGCGACACCGCCACGAGAGCGGGGCGCGAAGGAGCTGGAACCGATGGCTAGGCGGACGAGTTGGGGCACGGTGTTCTGGGCTCTGATTTTCATAGCCCTTGGCGGTGTACTCCTTGCCCGCAATCTCGGGTATCCGGTTCCGATCTGGAGGGGTCTTGCGACCTACTGGCCCGTATTGATCATCCTCTGGGGTGCGGTCAAGGCGATCGATGCCGTTCGGGCACGCCGGTCCAATGAAGCAGGATCGGTTTTCTCTCCTGGAGAAGTCGTGTTGGTGATTCTGCTCCTGGTCTTTGGCACCGCGTTCACGACAGCGGTAAACGTCACCGGGGATTGGACGTTTTCCGACGTCGTCGGTGAAGTCGACCTCTTTGATTTCCTGGGCGAGAACCACGACTTCTATTCGGAACTGGCCGAAAACGCCGATTCCGGGGGCACGCTGGAAATTCAGAATGGCGCCGGCAGCGTGACGGTGGAACCTCATGACGAGGGGCGTATCGTCGTCGAGATCGAGAAGCGCGTTCGCGCCGTATCGGAGGAGCGCGCGGCCGAATTCGAGAGGGAACTGACATTCACCATCGGGAATCGCGCCGGCCGATACGTCATCGCGTCGAACTATTCCGGGCTTTCCGGAGATCTGCAGCAGCGATTGCGATCGGGACTGACGGTGCGCGTCCCGCGCGAGTTCTCCGTCGACGTATCGAATTCCCTCGGTCCCGTCGTTGTCTCCGATCTTCGGGGGGACCAGTCGATCGTCAACCGTTACGGCGGGGTCACGCTCTCGAGGATCGAGGGCAATGTCGAAGTGGACAATCGATCCGGGTCCGTCGTGGTGGAGAACACCGTCGGGGCGCTCGCTGTTCGAACGCGTTACGGCAGTGTCGACGTACGAAACCACGACGGCGTCGCGGACATTGACAATCAGTATGCTCCCGTTTCGGTTGTGGACGTCACCAGCGATCTCGAGGTCTCGAATCGCTATTCGGAGATCGCCGTCCGGCAGGTCGGGGGTGACGTCACCGTCGAAGGCGGCCACAATCGGGTGGAACTCTCCGACATTGCTGGTGGCGCGGACGTGGAAACCTCCTACCGCTCGCTCGTGCTTGCCGACGTCGAGGGCGCGATCAGCGTCGTCAACCGCCACGGCGACATCGAGCTCGCGTTTTCCGAAGCCCCGGCCTCGTCGCTCACCGTATCGGGGGACTACTCCGACGTCCGGGTCCAACTCCCCTCCACCTCGGAGTTCTCACTCGAAGCGCAGGTCCGGTCCGGCACCTTCGAGTCGGACTTCGAGGGTTTCGACCGCGAGTCGGTCCGCCGCGACACGAGCGTCTCCGGCAGCCTGGGATCCGCGGGTCCGCTGTTCCGGATCAACACGGCCCGGGGCAACATCCGCTTGTTGCGCCGGTAGGTTCTGGCGCCCACGTCCGAATCCCCGTTAAGCTGTGGCCGTGCGGACGAGCATTTTCCTCGTGGGTTTCATGGGCGCCGGAAAATCGACGGTCGGGCGCGCTCTCGCGGCCCTGCTCTCCTGGGACTTCATCGATCTCGATCAACATATCGAAACGCGAGAGGGGCGGTCCGTTCCGGAGATCTTCGCAGGTTCCGGCGAGGCCACCTTTCGGGAGATCGAATCCGCCGCGCTGGCCGAGGTGGCCCAGCGGCCGCGGACGATCGTGGCGCTCGGCGGTGGGGCCTGGATCCCGGCCGGAAACCGGGCGATCGTGGCCGAAAACGGCATGTCCGTTTTCCTCGAGGCCTCCCTCGAGACGATCGAACAGAGGGTGACCGCGGACGGCTCCCGTCCGCTCTTCGGGGAGCCGGAAAGCGTGACCTCCCTTTATGCCGAGCGGTTACCCTTGTATCGGACCGCTTGCATATCGGTTCCGACCGACGGGCGCACGGTCGAAGAGATCGCTCACGAGATCCTGAAGGAGATAAAGTCGAGATGAAGTCGAAATGACCATGGTACTGGCAACGCTCCTGGCTCTTGCCCCTGCGCAACAGGTCACCGAATCCGGATCGTTTCGCGTCACCGTCAACGGCCGACGGCTAGGCAACGAAAGCTTCACCGTCAACCGGAGCCCAGACGGATATCTGGCCACCGGGCGTACGGAAATCGAACTGAACGGCCAACGAATCGTGGCCGAGAGCCGAATGACCCTCGACGGGCAGTTTCGGCCGCTCTCCTACGAATACGCGTCCGGAGGGCGGACGATCCGCCTCGTCATCGACAATCCGATATCGGAAGTCGCGATTTCCGGGCAAGAAGGCCTGAACATCCGATTTCCACCCGGCGGAGCCGTGGTCGACGACAACTTCTTTCACCATTACGTGCTGCTGCTCCATCGGCTCGGTAGCGACGGAGGCACCATCCCCGTGTTCGTTCCTCAGCAGATGACTCTGGGAAACATGAGCGTGCGTCGCTCGGGTGATCGCCAATACAGGATCGAGACGGAGAATCTCGTGATGGAGGCTACGGTGGATGGCGCGGGGCGGCTCGTTCGGCTCAGCGTCCCCGATTCGGGCGTCGTGGTCGAACGCTGAGAATCCCACAAGCGGGACCCGAACGCGTCCTCCGGTGGCTTACGCCTCCCCGCGGAGATGTTTGACCATTCGGAGCCGGCTTCCGCCGCCTTCCTTGCGCGTCAGTTCCACTTTGTCCATGAAAGAACGGATGATCAGAAT